>JAYUTC010000311.1:0-3460 GCA_043755395.1 Ferruginibacter sp. | reverse complement strand
ACTCTTCCGGCAGCATCAAATATACTTATGTTGGCAACATAACCCGCTGAAGGAAAACTATAATCAATTGTCGCAAAATCATCCATGCCATCATTATCGGGAGAAACAATTTCGGGAGTTACTGTTATTTCTCCCTGTACACCATCATTAATTTTGAATTGAGAATTTTTATAGGTGGGTGTTCCATAGCCAACAGAAGTAGAGGCACTATGCCAGTTATCAGGTTGTTGGGTGGCTGCATTGTAATTTATTCTTTCTAAAGCAACACCTTCCCTGTTATCAATTAATTTAAAATGCCATTTTTCATCGTATTGCAATTCATCAGTTATATTGCCCTGTGCATTTAATAATATCACATTGCCTTTATCATCATTATAAGATGGCATAGAAGCAACAGTTACAAAAGCATCCATATTTTTGGTAATAAAATCTCGCTTTATAATAAATGGGTCTTCTGTTATCACCATAAAATCCTGTGGAAATAATAAATAATTATCTGTGCTCAGTTGTTTAATATTGCTAATAACCCCTGCACTACTGCGGTTGGCGATGTACATTTGTTTAAGGTCGGCTATTTTATTACTTCGGTTATAAATTTCTACATAATCTGTTCCATTACTTTTTGGGTTGAATAAAATTTCATTGATAACAATACCCAAACTATCAGTCAATTCACTTAAACCAACTCTTACTGTATTTTTTGAAGCAATTGTATTGCCGGCACAGTCTGATACTATGGACACTGTGATGTTATAAACTTTATTTCGGCTTAAAGCTGTGTTTAGTTTTAAATTCACTTTATCAAAAGTTGGAGAAATAGTAATAGCAAATTGGGGAGTTCCAATTCCATCGCTAATAATATAATTGTTTGTGGTTACAGCCTTTAAACTATCCAAAGGTTCATCAAAAACCAAACTGATATTTACACTATCGATTGCATACGCTCTTAGCAATTGTGGTGCTATTGCATCGGGGTTTGCTGCATCAACCGAATTTTTCTTTCCCGGCGTTCCTCCTTTAACATCAATACTTGCTTTCCAGTTGGTAAAACCACTGCAGGGGTTTTTTGTGTCAATCATTTCTAAAGTCCAGCCACCATCTTTTTTTAATTCATTCTTATACCAGGCATCAGTATAACTAACGGTATGTATAATTTTGTTTTGAGGGCTGCTTAAATAAATTACATCGCCAGTATTATCTAAACTTGGGAAGCTGGTTACTGCAATAGCAGGGCCATAAGCGCTCATTGCAGTTACGGCACTTGCAGTACAAACAATTACAAAACTGTCGGGCAATAAATTATAAGAAGGCATCGGGCCACTTTGTCCAGCGGCATCACTTATTCTCCATCCTGATAAAGTAAATGCTGTTGCAGAATTATTTCTTAATTCAATCCACTCATTATTTGGTAAATTAATTTGTGGTGTTGGATCGGCCATTAGCTCATATATTACTATATCAAAACGGTTGGCTATTTGACCATTTGCTGCAAAACCCCCAACAGTTAATAAAGTTATTAAGTAATATTTTTTGAGCATTGTTATAATTTAATACATATATAAATATAAATAATTTGGATGAATAGTTGTTTGTAATTACTTTTGCCCTGGAAATGAAAAATAATAAACACATAAAACATTTTACAAAATCTTTTTCAGCGGAGAAGGTGTGATTGTTTTATTTTAAAATAAGTACAGGCCTTCCTAAAACGGGAAGGCTTTTTTTTAACCAAAAAATCTCTTTAAAAAGAGAATCGGGGGGAACAAAATATGAAAGTTGCAGTAGTAGGTGCCACTGGTTTAGTAGGCACAAAAATGTTACAGGTATTAGCGGAAAGAAATTTTCCGGTGGATGAATTAATTCCGGTTGCTTCGGAAAAATCTATCGGCAAGGAGGTGGAATTTAAGGGGAAGAAATTTAAAGTAGTGGGTTTTGCTGATGCTATTGCAGCTAAGCCTGATGTGGCTATTTTTTCTGCAGGGGGCGGAACTTCGTTAGAATTAGCACCAAAATTTGCCGAAGCAGGTATTACAGTAATTGATAACTCCAGTGCCTGGCGCATGGATACTACTAAAAAATTAGTGGTGCCTGAAGTAAATGCTGATGTGTTAACTAAGGAAGATAAAATTATTGCAAACCCTAATTGTTCTACAATACAAATGGTGGTGGTATTAAAACCACTGCATGATAAATATAAAATTAAAAGAGTGGTGGTAAGCACGTACCAAAGTGTTACCGGCACCGGTGTAAAGGCAGTAGAACAATTGATGAACGAGAGAAAAGGTATAACTGATGGGCCGATGGCTTATAAATATCCGATTGACTTAAATGCCATTCCGCAGATTGATGTGTTTTTAGAAAACGGTTATACCAAAGAAGAAATGAAAATGACCAATGAGACCATAAAAATTATTGGCGATTCAAGTATTAAAGTAACTGCCACCACAGTGCGTATACCTGTAATGGGCGGCCATAGTGAAGCGTTGAATATTGAATTTGAAAATGATTTTGATGTACAGGAAGTAAAAAACTTGTTAAGCAAAGCACCGGGTGTAATTGTACAGGATGATATTGCCAACAATATTTATCCCATGCCTTTAACTGCTCATGAAAAAGATGAAACTTTTGTGGGCAGAATTAGAAGAGACGAATCTCAGCCCAATACTTTAAACTGCTGGATAGTAAGTGATAACTTACGCAAAGGTGCTGCTACTAATGCGGTGCAAATTGCGGAGTATTTGATGGAGAAGGGTTTGTTATAAAAAACACTCCGCCGCTATTTGGCTGAGAAACTAATTAGGTAAAAGATTTAACTGAAGATTAGTTTATATAAAAATTTAATTTAAAAGCCACCGTTTATACCAGTGGCTTTTAAATTATGAATTCCAGGCCCCATTCAGAGGGAGGGGCCTAATTAATTATCCAGGTTTCATTTCCTTTAAGTAGTTTATCTAAATCACCCTTGCCTTTTTTTGCAATCACATCATCTATCTGTATTTGCATGCTGTCTTCATAACAAGCTCTTTCCGTTTCATAAAAAACACCAAATGGCCTTGGTAAATGCCCTGCCAGTTTAGGGTCATCAAACATACGGATCAATATCTGTGCTTTATAAAAATCTTTATCGTCATGTATCCATAAATCATCAGTACTTGCCCCTGCAGCTAAATCCACAATCACCGGTTTAAAGCCATCCAGTTTAATACCTTTATTTTGTGTGGCACCAAATACCAATGGCTTACCCTGCTCTAAAAATAAAACTTCATCAGGCTTGCTGCTTTTTTCAGTAAATATTTCAAATGCGCCGTCATTAAAGATGTTACAGTTTTGATAGATCTCTAAAAACGATGCTCCTTTATGTGCTTGCGAACGAAGCAACATGGCCTGTAAATGTTTTGGGTCTCTGTCCATGGTACGTGCAATAAAACTTGCATCGGCACCCATGGCCAACGCCAATGGA
>JAYUTC010000310.1:0-3472 GCA_043755395.1 Ferruginibacter sp. | reverse complement strand
CGCAGTGCCTGCAGTATTATTTTTCTTTACCCTTAAACAAACTGTGTAAGTACCTGCATTGGCATACGTATGCGTAGGATTAACATCTAAAGAAGTGGTGCCATCACCAAATGTCCATTTAATAGAATCTGTAGGTTCTAAAGGAGTAGATAAATTGGTAAAAAGTATTTTTAAATAATTTGATGCATCTGCCTGCCATGAAAAATAGGCCACAAGATTACATGCTTGTGGAATTACAATTTGTTTAATTGCAGAATCCCGGCATAATTCTACACCATTGGGATTATGTTTAATAATATAATGTTTTACTGTAAAGGTTCCATTTGTAGCATAAATATGAACAGGCGCTATTTCGGAAACTGAACTGCCGTCACCAAAAATCCAGTAATGTGAGGTGTTTATTGCATCACCTGGCATAACCGGGGTAAACTTTACTGTATTACTGTTTAAAAATTGAAAATTAAAATCAGCATTACAGGTTGTATTTTGGGCAGTTGATCTAAAACTAATTGCTGTTATAAATAGCAACAATAGTGTAATAATTTTTTTCATAACAAACATTTTTTTGGATTAAAGGTTAAAGAAGTTTTCATTTTATATTTGTTAGATACGCCAAAATAATGTTGTGTTGCCTGTGCCTATAAAAATAGTTAATTTTTTTCTCTAATTACCTGTAAAAATTGCTCTACAGCTTTGCGAACTGGGGCAGCCCCAGTTATATAATTATTAGTTAATATGGAAAAAATAAGCAGTTTCCCTTTTTTAGTTATCATATAGCCACTTAAAGCACAGTTATTGCTTAGTGTACCGGTTTTTGCATATATAAAACCGGCATCTTTTTTAAAATAGGCTGCTAAAGTGCCTTGACCTCCTGTGGGTAAAATATTTTTCATTCTTTCTATACCAAAATCATTTTTCAGTTTATTCAATATATAAATAAAGCTTTGCGGTGTAAACAAATTATACCGGCTCAGCCCGCTGCCATCTACCCATTTTGGTTTTTGAGGCACATCTTTTAAATCCAGTTTTAAAATAGTATCAATAATTTTTTCATCATTCATATAACCTAAATGCTCATTACTTGCCATTAACAATGTTTGCTCAGCAAAAAAATTATCGCTGCGGTGCATCATGGGTTTAAAGAGGGAATCGGTGGGTTGGGAGTGGATGGATTTGAATTTAAAATCATTAATGTCAGATGCTAAGCCAATAAAATTGATTGATACTTTTTTAAATGTATCACTTAAAAATTCCTGGATTATTGAATTGTCTGTTTTAAAAGGAATTTCAATACGATTAAATTTTTTTAGCCCCTTTGTAAACTCATACCAATCTGTCCCCAGCTTTCTTTCTATTGAGAAATTTTCAGGCAATTTGCTTTGAGTTCTAAATTCAAATTTTGACCAATCTTCTGATTTAAAATCCTTAGAAATTGACATATCCATTAATCTAAAAGGGATAGATTTTAAAGTGTCGTTAATAAATTCAAATTTTATTAGGTTACCGTAAATTGGCATCATACTTCTTTCTGCCATATAAGATTCTTTATAATCATTCCATGCCCAGCCATTTCCAAGGGCTTCTGCTTTCCAAAAATTATTTATAATACCTACATTACTATTTAAAGGAAGAGAATTGATATAGCTATATAAAGGTTGATTTTTAAATTCACTGCTTAGGAAAGTTGGATCTGCAGAAGGCAATATGTAACAATTATTATTGTTATCAATTGTAACTTTTGCCCCCACCAAACTATCTCCCAAATATTTCATCCCTGCATACAGTGTAAACAATTTAGTATTGCTTGCCGGTATAAAATATTTTGTTGCATCATAATTGTACCAGTATTTATTAGCAGCCGGTTCATAAATACTAATACCAATATGCCCTGTGCGAATAGCGCTATCTTTTAATAAAATGCTATCGGCCAGTTTTGCTATTTGTTTACTTAGCGAGCAGGAGCAAAGGGCTGTAAGTAGTAAAAAGCTGAAAGCTTTATCCCAAATTCCTGATTCCAAATTCCAAATTATTTTTTTATTCTTTCCCATATGGTATTAAAGTTATAATTTTCAAAAACAATTACAGCTATGTTTTTATTAAAACGTTTAAATCTTTTTAAGGGGCTTTTTCCACCATTGATTTTAATGGGATGTTTAATGTTAATAGGTACCCTTGGGTATATGCTAATTGAAAAATTTAATTTTTTGGAGGCAATATATATGACTGTTATTACAATTGCATCTGTTGGATTTCAGGAAGTAAAACCATTAAGTGAAGCAGGCCGAATCTTTACAATACTCTTAATATTGGTTAACCTTGGGCTATTTACCTATTTTATTACACTGCTTTCCCGTTATTTTTTCGACCTCGAGTTTATAAAAAAATATAAATTTATTAAGATGGAAAATAAAATTCAGCATTTGAATAACCACGTAATTATTTGTGGTTTTGGCCGTAATGGTAAAGAAAGTGCTCAGGTTTTGCACAATAATAAAATACCATTTGTTGTGCTGGAAGAAAAAAATGAACTGGATAAAGATCTGGAATTTGAAGTTGCACATTTTATGAAAGGAGATGCTACTAAAGATGAAGTTTTACTTGAAGCGGGCATTAAAAATGCCAGGGCACTTATAATAACTTTACCAGTTGATGCAGATAATTTATTTGTTGTACTAACAGCAAAACAACTTAATCCGGGTATAAAAGTTATTAGCAGGGCTTCACAGGATTCTTCTGTTAATAAACTTAAAATTGCCGGTGCAACTAATGTAATAATGCCTGATAAAATTGGCGGTGCACATATGGCCACCTTAGTAATGTTGCCAGATGTGGTAGAACTTTTATCCATTATGGGTACAAAAAATAATGCCCAGTTCCGGGTGGCGGAATTAAAAGCCCAAAAAAGCATTTCATTGAACGAACTAGATCTTTGGAAAAAAACCGACTGCACTATTTTGGGAATAAAAGATGAGGTCAATCATTATACTATCAATCCGCCGTCATCTTACCATATCAATCTGGGCCAAAGTATAATTGTAATGGGAAGTGATGAACAAATTGAACAAGCAAAAAAACTCATTTGATTAATATAACTGCAGATCAAAAACTATTAACCTCTTTCTTGTGCCCTTAACCATCTTTCAGGTATCTCATTCTGGCTGGCCATAACATAATCTTTATAACTGCAGGCAATGAATTTTTTATTGGGTAATTGCATCCACCATCGATTAGATTTTTTACTCTGTAAAAAAATGGTTTCAACTTCTGTAAAAGTGCAATGGTATTCATTAAAACTCGATCTGTCTTCTAAAGCAGCTTCCTGTTTACCTCTGTTTTTACCATCAATAAAATACCAAAGCATTTGTGCTATTTGTTTGGCAGTAAGATTGTTTACATCCTGCTGTGGCAAATAGCCATAAATACCAAAACTGCTTATATTGTTACTCATACCGGCATAGCGGGTGAGCATACA
>JAYUTC010000309.1:0-3488 GCA_043755395.1 Ferruginibacter sp. | reverse complement strand
TAATTTTTAATACAGGTAAAACATCTCCACTAAATGAATTTACTATCTGAGTTTCATCCAATTTATGAAAATACTGCTTTGTAAGACCAGTAAACGCATTGTTTATTAATATACTGATATTATTATTTTGAATCAGGCCGGTTAGAGTTTCAATATCTTGCTCATTAAAAAAATCACATTTAATTCCTTCTGTATTTTTAAATGTTGCTTCTAATCTTTCCTTATTGGATATCGATGAAAAAAAAGAAAAATAAATTTTTGAATCAGGGTAATGTATGGCTATAGCCCTGGTAATTGCTTCACCCAAACCTGAAGCACCTCCTGTAATTAAAAAATTCATTGGTCTTTTGTTTAAATAATACCAATTGTAAAGTGACCCTTACTGCATAGTACAGTTTCGTTTTTAAATGAATATTTAAAACTAACACAACCTACAGATTCAAATATTTCCGTTATTTCAGCTTTTAATATTAAATGGGTGTTTAAATAAACCGGCCTGGCAAAGGAAATTTTAAAAGATTGCATTATTACATTTTTTATCGGCAATTGCTCCCCGATAAAATTAGAAATAAAACCTGCCATTATCCCACCATGCATCACTTCAGCTATAAATCCTTTTTGTTTTGCATATTCTTCATCTATATGAAGTGGATTTCTATCGCCAAAACAATGTATAAATGTTTCGTATATTTCTTTTGTAACCTGATAATTAATTTCAAATACATCCCCTTCCTTCATATTAAATTATTTAGCAATTTTTTTTTAAAATAATTAATTAATGAGGTTTATTTTTACAAAAGTGTTTTTAGCCACAAATCCATCAACTGGTATTTCCCAAAGGCCAATTTCTGTTTCTTTAAACCCCAAATTTAAATAATGATCTTTTACAATACCATTTTTAGGAGTGATCAAATATTCACCAATTACTTTAATACATTTTTGTTTCTTTGCCAGTAAAATTAATTCGTTTAAAACAACTCCTTCTACATTTCTTTTTAAAACCCTGCAACTCATAATCCATGTATTAATAAAAAGGGAATCTTTCCCTGTTTTTTCTAAAATTATTAAACTTATTAACCCATAATCTCCAAATTTATCTTTAAGCGATACAGTTAGAATAAATTTATTTTTATCATCACTCAATCCCATTAATTGTTCTTCTGTGTAACGTATCGTTCTTAAATTAAACTGGTTACTCCTTTGGGTTAACTGTGCAACCCTGGGTAATGTAAATTTATCTACAGGTTTAATTTCTGCAATCATGTTAAGGCTTTCTAAAAATTCATCCTCATTGGTAAATGCTTTTTGCAATATTGCCCTTCCCGCTTCTTCTCTGTATTGCTTATTGCGTTTGCTGTCATCTTCAGTATAAGAAGCAGTTTCAAATAAATTTTGTTGGTATAAAAAAGACAAGTATTCAGCAGGGTCTTCTGGTAATTCCGGTACAGTTATTTCTGGTATTTCTCTTCTTACAATTTCCCGTTCTACCGGGTTATCATCCAAAAAAACCATTGAGTCAAAAGAAATGTTTAATATAGATTGTATATGACGGATATTATCAGCTTTATTGTTCCAATTGGCCACAAATACTGCAATATCATCCAGTTTTAATACCATCTCCGGGTGCTTATCAAAAGGCTCTTTTGCAATATCTTCTGTATTCTTACTGCATACGGCCAATATTATTCCACGCTCTTTTAATTGAATAACCCATTTTTGAAAATTAGTGAATGCTTTACCTATTCCTAAATCGCCAATTTGTATTCCTTCCATTCCATCGTCACCTATAATACCACCCCAGGTTGTGTTATCCAGATCCAGTATCAAACATTTTTTAAATTTGCCGGAGTAGGCAAGAATAATATCTGTTAAACTTTTGGCAAGTATTGGCAAACTGTCTATGTCCAAAGCATTGTCAGTATTAATATATAATTTTTCGCTTACTATTATATTGCTTCCGTAAGAGTTTTGTATGGCTGCCAAATCGCAGATATTGATATTTTTTTTACTTATTGCCAAATCCATCAGTCCACAATTTAATTTTCGCAGTTGATAAGTAAATGAAGTATCCGTTTTATTTGCGAAATTTCCAAATACTGCATCATTAATTTCATTATAATTTATAATGATGATATTGCAGGTAATTTTTTCATTTATTACATTTATTATTGTATCCAAAAATTGAAGTTGTTTAACCGCAAATTCTTTTTTTTGTTGAAGATTATTTTTATAAAAAGATGATAATAATTTTTTTGATGATTGATAAATTATTATATAATCAGGCTTAGAAGAGTATAATACAGAATCTTGATTTAATACAGTTTGATATACCTGATCATAATCTGCTTCCCAAGTGTTAAAACATATTCCCTTTGTAAAGCCTACTCCTTTTATTGCCTGGCAAAACAATTGAACTGCAGAATCTGCCAAAATCGCAATTTTAACAACAGGCAGCCCGGAAAAATCTTTCTTTAAATGCTTTCGTATCTGATTAAATTCCATTTCAAAAAAAATTGATTCTTCACAAACTTAAATTTAAATGCTGAGAATTACTATTCAGCATCATAAATTTATGTAGGGATATATTTTAAATTTTATAGAAAATTAATCCGGCATTTTGGTTTCCTTCATAATTTTTCTAACTACAATTTTCGAAAAAATAGCGGCACCTTTATTATTTAGATGCAGTACATCCTGAAATAGGGATCTGTTATTGAGAAAGATTGTGTCTTTTGAAAAATCCCAAAAAGGGATTTTTTGCGCCAAACATATTTCATTACAAATGTCCAGTTCCTGGCTTCTATTGTATTTTTGAAAAATAGGTGAATAAACAACAAAAACCTTTACTCCCATTGTTTTTGCAGTAACAATACATTCTCTAAAAGCATTTACTTTTGCTGTGTCAATTTCAAATATATCTTTATCTGCTGCAGAGTCAAGTTCATCTTTCCATTCCCCATATAAAGAAACGTACCCTTTATTATCGGCTACCCTTTTTTTATTAAATTCCAGGTTTCCTACTGCAATTGTAAGGGCCTGGGAGTTAAAGGGATAAATTTCTGACAGTAATTTTATTTTTTCAAATGGGCCTTTCAATTGAATCAGGCTTTGCATTTCTTTATGTGTTCTGTAATAAGGAAGCAGGGAAGACATTTGATCATACTCAGTTGAGCCTTTTACAAACGAACTTGAATATTCAAAAACAATTATTTTTGGCACATACCTCTTTAATATTGCCCTAAGAATTGCTAGTTGATAAAAAGTACCACTACCATCCCTTCCAGTGTTATAATAACTTTTTTTCAAAGAATCCACAAACACTTCTGGCAAATAATGATGATTTGCTCTTGAAGCACCAAAAATTAACAGGTCTGCCTTTGTACTATCTATTGAGTAAGTAGTGCGGTAAAGTAAACCAGATGATTCTTTGAAATAAAAATATCTTAGCAATCTACCTATTGCAAAGTCAAGCGCAAATACCACAACAG
>JAYUTC010000308.1:0-3495 GCA_043755395.1 Ferruginibacter sp. | reverse complement strand
GTCTTGCCAAGTATCCTGTTTCTCCATGTGTGATCAAATCCGGTATTCCACCAATAGAAAAGGCCACACAGGGTGTACCGCAAGACATTGCCTCTATTATCACATACCCAAGGATTTCCTGCCGCGATGGGGCAACAAAAACATCTGCTGCATTATAAACCAAAGCGGTAGAATATTCATCCTTTAAATACCCCATAAATTTCGTTTTAAAGGGTATTGCATCTGCTATTGCTTTATTGTGCCCGCTTCCAAAAATCAAAACCGTTATATTTTCAAATTGATTATCCTCTTTTAATAATTCCAAAGCTTTTTGTAAGTACGGCCATCCTTTATAGGGGCTGTTTACTGATACTGCGCCAAACGCCACTACCCGGCAATTTTGATCAATATTTAATATTTGCCTGGCAATTTTTTTATCAAACGGTTTATAAATAGTATTATCCAATAAATTGGGAATATAAAAAACGGGTTTATCTTTTGTTAATGCAGATTCTTTTGCACAATTATACAACCATTTACTGGGTGCTGTAAAATATAGATTATTGTATTTAGCATACAATTTTTTCTTTTTATTAAAACCCCTTGCCGATAAATCATTTTCTTTATTGCCCGGGAACATTTGACAATTGTGGCAACCCGTTTTATATTTTTCGCAATCAAAACTGTAATGACAACCGCCAGAAAAATCCCACATATCATGCATGAAAATTATTACCGGCTTTTTAAGCTTTGCTATTTGTTCTATACTTTTAAAGTTTAAAAAACCATTCAAAACCCAATGAATGTAAATAAAATCAGCATCTTTAATTTCAGAAAGTTGAGAAACATCTGTTCCTAAAAGCGGGTAAGAAAATAAACCATATTCTTTATGGGTTTTACTAATAAAAAAAGAGCGAATCTTTTCATCTATACGTGCAAGTATCCTTTCTTTTTTTCCAAGGTACTTTATTGAAGGACCGGCCATTGTTCCATGTTGCAACGAAACAATATTAGATTGAACATTTACTTTACCAAATGCAATTTGCAGCCTTAATGCTGCACTGCCGGCAGATTCTACAGAATATTGCAAATGAACAACCTTAATCATTTTTAATTTAAATTATTACTTACATTTAATTTATGCTGTTCCTGCAAAATTTATGTGGAATGATTTTTTATTTCTTTAACTCCAGTAAAAAATTTATTGTTATAAAAATTTCTAAAGATTCGCTGTAATTCTTTATTGGTCGCAAGCCATTTTTTACTATCCTGTAAAAAATATAATCCTCCTTTAATAAATACCAAAAATCCTGAAAATAAGTTCTTGAATCTATATTACAACCCCCAAATTCAAACTGGATAAAGTCAATTTTTTTTGCCTTCAACATTTTTTCAGCCCCCAACAATGCATTGTACTCATTACCTTCTATATCTAACTTAAGAAAATGGATTTTTTCAATACTGTTTTTCAAACAGAAATTATCAATAGTAGAGATAGTTATTTCTTCATATTTTGACATTTCGATGTTAAAATGATCCAGCTTTCTTTTGTAAACAGAGGCTAAGCCCGAATGCGTTTTATCAGTATATAATTTTAAAATAGCTTCTTCTTTACCAAAACCGAAATTGAGTGGTGTTATTTTTTTATTTGATTCAACAGTTTTTGCCATCGCATTATATGTTTCAGCAGAAGGTTCAAAAGAATAAATAATACAATTTTCTTTAGAAAACACATTTGCCAGTTCAACCGCATATTTACCTATATTGGCCCCTACATCAAATACTGTAATTTTTTCAGTTGTGTTTTGTAATTTATTTTTTACATATTCCGCAGCAGCAATTTCACCGCTGCTTTTATACTCTCCGCTATTTCCATAATTCATTCCATCAAGGGCTTTTGAATACGCAAATTCAAAATATTTTTGAATACTTTTTTTTCCCGCAAATAAATTGAGAACGTTTTTTAACATTTTAAATATATTTTATTGCAGTGTAATAATTTTCACAATAAGATATCTTAAACAGAAATTACTCTTCTTTGCTACCAAAAAAATCAAATTAGTCCAGCTTTATCTTAACCCATTCTTCCGGAAATATTCCTTCAGGATGATAATCTCTCATCAACCACTTTTCAGGCATCACAACAATTTTATTTTTATTTTTATTAAGCCATGCAGCCCACCAGCTAAATGTACTGTTAGCAATAAGGTTATGTTTACAAAGGCTCATTAAATACATATCTACATAACTATTTTTACCGGTATTATTATCTACATACGTACAATTGGTAATGTTTAAATTCTCTTTCACCCATTGCATATCATCTGAAAATACAAAATAATGTGGTTTTTCTATATTTTTTGCAGCATAGTCTAAAGCGTTATGGTAATAACTTGTATAATTAATAAACCCAAATGGGTTATTCGATGCCAGTGTATCTCCCCTTCTGATATGGATACTTACCGAATTGCAGTTATTTATCTTTTCAATTAACTCCATATTTTTTTTATCGGTTGGCTTTTTAAAAACAAATTCTTCTTTTAATAAATCTTTTACATCTTTAAAATAAGATTCTACCTGCCATACACCCACTAATAAACTTGATTGCTGTTGTAATAAATTGTTATCGTAAATAAATTCACGGGATTCTTTATAAACAGAATATCTTTTGCCATGATATAATGGCACCAATCTTCTAAATACAAAACCCACCGGTTTATTTTTGTAGACCATTCCTCCTTTTAAAAGAAAAAAATTTAGTGCATTTAATGGAAAGGGTAACTTTAAATTAAATGCTTCTCCTAAATTAAACCCGTTGTGGTGGTGTTCGTATAAAAATTTCGAAAATGATATTTGCGTTTTTTTTCCTTGTTGGTTTAAAGCAATACTTAATGCATACTGAAACATTTGATTTCCCAGGCCACCATAAATTAATACTTTATTCATAGAAACTGCTTATTTATACCAGATTGCGGATTTTGATTTTTTTATAAAAATTTGATAATATTGAATGGGTGCTATAATATAACCACCAACATTTGCCAAAATTGAAGCGATCAGTATTGCCTCTATCCCTAAATTATATTTTCGTATAAATAATGAAGCAAAAGTAAAAAAAATAATTGTTGTAATTACTGATACCCAAAGCATAATTTTTAAGGCCCCAATACCGTTAATAACCGAAATAAAAATACTGGCAAACATTCCTGTAGTAAAAAAAATAAAGCATAGCAATGAAATATTATCGCCGATGTGAACCACATTTTTCCCTAACCATAAGTCATAAACTCTTGCTGCAATTGCTAACATTATAATACCTAATAAAATAAAGGGTACTAAAATTAAAAGATATTTTTTCACTGCGTTTTTTATCCATTCTCTATCGCCTGAGTTATAGGCATCTGTTACCCCACTCCATAGCGGAGTCAGCAGTATCATAAATCCCATTTGAAGGGTGAAAAAATACTTATAAGCAATATTGTAAGCAGTTACCTGCACTGTGCCAAAATAATGTGC
>JAYUTC010000307.1:0-3496 GCA_043755395.1 Ferruginibacter sp. | reverse complement strand
AAGATAAAGACCTGGATTTGACAAAGAAATTTCCGGAAATAAAAATCAGGAATAAATTCTATAAAAATAAGACGGAACTGAAGTTTGAAGATGAAGGTGCTGCTATTAAGAATGACCAGGTAACTTATTCAAATGGTGCCGTGTATGCTGACCTGGATAATGATGGCGATTTAGACATTGTTGTAAATAACATGGATGATCCGGCATTATTGTATGAAAATAAATCTGCTAAAAAAGAGGATAAAAATTTCGTTAGCATTAAATTAAAAGGACCAGATAAAAATATCAATGCTGTTGGATCAAAAGTTATTTTGTTTGCACAGGGCAATATAAGAACGTATGAAAAAACCCCCTCCAGGGGCTTTATGTCAAGCATGGAAATACCGGTACACATTGGCCTTGAGAAAACAAGTGTTGATTCAGCTTTTTTAGTATGGCCTGATAATACATTTGAAAAAATTAGTTTTTCGGCTGATAAAGGTTCGCTGGTATTTAATTATAAAAAGGGTCAGCCTGTATTTAATTACAATGTTATTAAAGAGTATAAAAAAAATAGCACAAGAATTTTTAAAGATATTACTACTGTTACCGGCCTTAACTATCTCCATAAGGAAAATACTTTTAGTGAATTTGACAGGGAGCCATTAATTCCTCACATGCTGTCTACTGAAGGGCCTGCATTGGCGGTTGGAGACGCTAATAATGATGGTTTGGAGGATGTGTTTATTGGTTCATCTAAAACATTCCACAACGCTATTTTTTTACAACAGGCGAATGGTAAATTCATTAAAACCTTGCAACCAGAAATGCTGACGGACAGCATGTATGAAGATATAGATGCTACATGGGCAGATGTAGATAACGACAATAATATTGATTTGATAATTGCATCTGGCGGCAATGAATTTTATGGCAAAGATAAGCATCTGTTACTAAGGGTTTACCTCAATGATGGCAAAGCAAATTTTAAAAAATCTCCTGGAGCAATTAACAATATTTTCGTTACAACTTCTTGCGTAAAAGCAAATGATTTTAACGGGGATGGATTTATTGATTTGTTTATTGGCGGAAGAGCAGTTCCATGGAATTATGGAGAGATACCCAATTCATATTTGTTTCAAAACGATGGAACCGGCCAATTTATAGATGTAACAGACAAGTATGCAAATGATCTGGGTAAAATCGGAATGGTTACAAATGCCACATGGTTTGACATTGATAAAGACAATGACAAAGATTTGATTGTTAGTTGTGAATGGGGGGGTATTGCTGCGTTTATAAATGACAAAGGGAAATTTGTAAAAAAAGAACTCACAGATAAAAAAGGTTGGTGGAATTTTGTTTTACCGGTTGATATTGACAACGATGGCGACATAGATTTAGTAGCGGGAAACCTGGGGTTAAACAATAGGTTAAAAGCATCCGAAAAAGAACCTGTCAGATTATACTTTAACGATTTTGATGATAATGGGAAAAATGAGCAAGTGCTGACCTATTACCTTAAAGGGAAAGAAATCCCTTTTTCAAATAAAGATGAATTACAAAAGCAAATGCCTTTTTTGAAGAAGAAGTATTTTTATGCAGAGGATTTTGCCAAGGCTGATTTTGAAGACATTTTTCCATCAGAAAAATTAAAAGGCGCAAGTGTTTTGACAGCTAATTATTTTTCTAATGTGGTCCTTATAAACAATGGTAATTTAGATTTTACATTACAGGCTTTACCATGGCAAGCTCAACTAACTTCCTACCGGGATGCAATAGTAGTAAATGCCAATAATGATAATTTTACGGACATTCTGTTAACAGGTAATTATTATGGAAATAATATTCACAACGGGCGTTATGATGCAGATTATGGAACCATATTGGTAAATAAAGGGAAAGGTAATTTCGATTGTGAGAATTTAAATGGAATGGTTATAAAAGGAGAAATACGTCATATCGACAGCATTCAAATTGCTGGCAGGAAAGCTTTTTTACTTGCAAAAAATAATGATAGCCTCAGAGTGATTATTGCTGATAAATGAATTCGTTAATAATCACCGTACAGGATAATATATTTTAGTAACCCATTTGCTGCTGTCTGTTTCTTTAGTTCTGTCAGTAATCAATGAATAAAATGGAATGGCAGGTGAACTCATTTTATAATCATTTGCATAGTTTTTGATTTGATTGAATACTTCACTTGTTTTTGCATACCCGCCTTCAGTTTTTGCTACAAGTATATTGCCATCTTTTAGCATTCTTTTTTGTAGAATATCCCCGTTACCGGGTAATAAATTTTCCAGCGGCAGCGCAACTTTCACTAAATAGTTTGTACTATCAAATGGTTCTATATTAAGCATAGGGTATCCTGTAATTTTTGTGCTTTTTTCTTCTGCATAATTCTTTAGTTTGGCTATTAAACTATAAATAAATTCTGTAGTTGGAAAACCATTGCATTTACCGGAAGTAGAAATCAGTTTATCATCCACCACCTGCTCCCTGCGAATATCACAACCATAAATATTTTCAGGCAAAGAATAATGTTGCTTCATGTGCTGCAAAATACTACCCATGTCATTATTGAGTTTCCTTGCATTAAGGTAGCTGTTAAAACGGGTGATTGGATTATAGGAAGATATTGTTTTACCAACCCATTCCAGTTTTGCCGAATCGTCCTGAAGTGGTATAATAAATAGAGAACTATTAATAGAGGTTTTTTTGTTTTCAATAATAATTGGTAGAAGCGACATGCCATTATCATGTATTTGATAAGTATACCCGTTTACGTAAAAAAGCCCTTGACTGTTTTCGCCTGTCCACCATTTAGCAATACTTTTTTTGTCAAGCAGCATCCTCTGTAATCCTTTCTGGGAAGTATTGATAGCAATAGAACTATTAAGTGTTATAACATTCGGTATAAAAATATAAACCCCGCCAATAAACACAACAATCACTATAGCAATGAGCACTAACCCCTTTTTCATATAACTAACCAATTTTTTTAAGCAGTAATTTCGTTAAAGGTAAGTTTTAAGAGAATAATAATTGTAAATTAGCCGTCCACTTACACTGATGATATGAAAAAGAAATTGTTTTTATTTACCGGTATCGTTTGCATAACATTTCAATCAATTGTAACTGCCCAGTCCCCTGATCCCTGGAAGATCACTGCTGCTAAAATTGATCCATCCAAATATTACGGAATAACAGTTGCCAATGGACAAATAGGTATTGTAAGTAGTGCAGAGGCATTTAAAGTAAAAGAAGTGGTGCTGGCTGGTGCATACGACCTGTATGGCCGTGGCAGGGTAAGTAATTTTTTAAAGAGTTTTAACCTGCTGAATATGTATTTAGAGATAGATGGGAAAAGATTATCCAACAATGATGTGAGCAACATGCAGCAGTCGCTGGATATGCAGCAGGCAAGTTTTACCACTTCATTTGATTATAAGGATGTAGCTACGGTATCTTATACTTACTATGC
Organism: Ferruginibacter sp.; assembly: GCA_043755395.1. Taxonomy (GTDB): domain Bacteria; phylum Bacteroidota; class Bacteroidia; order Chitinophagales; family Chitinophagaceae; genus Ferruginibacter. Next base: position 27 of record JAYUTC010000307.1, on the reverse strand, counting down.
ATTAAGGCAATTGCCTTATTCAGTACT
>JAYUTC010000306.1:0-8767 GCA_043755395.1 Ferruginibacter sp. | reverse complement strand
TATCATGTTAGTGCAGATAATGATTTCCCCTACAATGTTTATAGTGGTCAGCAGGAAAGTGGTTCGGTTGGCATTGCATCAAGAGGTAATGATGGACAGATCAGTTACCGTGAATGGCATCCCGTTGCTGCAGAGGAATATGGTTATGTGGTGGCCGATCCGCTGAATCCAAATATTGTTTATGGCGGAAAAATTACACGTTATGATAAACGGAATGGGCAATCACAAAATATTTCACCCGAAGCAGTACGGAGTGGCAAGTATCGATTTATTAGAACGGCACCAGTGTTGTTTAATCCCATTGATAAAAAAACATTGTACTATGCCGGCAATGTATTGTTTAAAACAATGGATGGCGGCAATAAATGGGATATCATCAGTCCCGATCTTTCAAGAGAAAGCTGGGATACACCTGCCTCAGTTGGAATTTATACAAAAGAAGAAATGAAAAAAATGCCCCGCCGTGGCGTGATCTATACGGTGGCGCCTTCTTATGTTGATATCAATACCATCTGGTGTGGCACCGATGATGGATTAATACATGTAACCAAAGACGGCGGAAAAACCTGGACCAATGTTACGCCTCCATCCATCCCAAGCTGGAGCAAGGTTTCGTTGATGGATGCCAGCCATACCAATGCCAACACCGCTTATGCAGCAGTTAACAGCATACGGCTGGATGATCAGCATCCACATATTTATAAAACAAGCGATGGAGGTAAAACATGGACAGAAATTGTAAATGGTTTACCCAACGATCCCATTAATGTAGTTAAAGAAGATCCCGTACGCAAAGGATTATTATTTGCCGGAAGCGAAAGAGCCGTATATGTTTCTTTTGATGATGGAGCCAACTGGCAAAGTTTAAGATTGAATATGCCTGCAACATCCATAAGAGATTTGGTAATTAAAGATGATGATTTGGTGATTGGTACACATGGCCGCAGTTTTTGGATACTGGATGATATCACTCCACTTCGCCAATTAAGCAATCAGCTTGTTAACTCATCAACCATTCTTTACAAACCACAAACTGCCTTCCGTGTAAGATGGAGCATGTATCCTGATACGCCTGTACCACCCGATGAACCCGCCGGACAAAATCCTCCAGATGGTGCTATTATAAATTATTATTTAAACAGTAATGCAGCAAATGTTCAATTAGAAATTTCAGACAGTAAAGGAATGGTAATTCGTAAATATGCATCAACTGATACTATGTATTCCATTCCGCCGAATAATGTACCGCCATACTGGATAAGGCCACAACAAATACTCTCAGCCAATACAGGTGCTCATCGATTTACCTGGGATATGCATTACCAGCCGCAGAATATTCCGCCAACCTATCCTATTTCTGCTACGCCTATGAACACAGCGCCCGATCCTACATCACCCTGGGTTAAACCGGGAACTTATAATGCCAGGTTAACAGTTGATGGCAAAATATATAATCAATCAATTACTGTAAAAATGGATCCCCGTGTAAAAACTACAGCAAAAGATTTAACGCTTCAGCATGATTTGAGTTTTACCTGTTACAGCTACATCATAAAATGTATGAATGATATGAAAACAGTAAGCGATAAAGACCGGCTTGCGTCAGTGAGTAAGCTTCTAAATAATTTTTTTTCATTACAAAATACATTACAGGATGGAGATTGGCCACCAACCACGCAGATGATAAAAGCAGTGAATGAAACAGTTGCTGCTTATAATTCAATGATAAAAAAATAAAATCCCTTTGTGTTCTTTGTGGTAAAACTTAACCACAAAGAACACAAAGTTTAACACAAGGGGCACAAATAGTTTTTACTTTTTACACCTTTCCAAAAAATCTTTTATCCCTAATACTATCTTATCTGCAATTAGTTGCTGAAATTTTTCATCCAGTATTTTCATTTCATCTTCAGGATTACTAAGGAAAAGTGTTTCCACTAAAGCATTAGGGTATTCAATTGGACTGTTTAACATAAAATTAAAACTGCCCGTGTTTCCATAATCTTTTAAACCAAGTTCCAGCATACGCTTATAAATATCATGACTTAAATTTTTAAACCCAATATACCGGTAAAAAGTACTTGTGCCACTAACCCGTATAGGGTCGGCAGCAGAATTTAAGTGAATGCTAATTAGTAAATCGGGTATACTGTCACGGTAAAATAAAATGCGATCTTTATTATCAACAAATTTTTCTGTGGTTCTTGTCATACTAACATTAGCCCCCTGCTGCTCTAATGCCTTTTGTAATTTTAATGATACTGCTAATGTGAGTGCTTTTTCTGATGAACCTGTTGGCCCGCCTGCGCCTGTGTTGCTGCCGCCATGGCCTGCATCAACAGCAATAGTTAATTTATTCAACGATAAATTTTCGGGCTGCCTTTTTACTTTTATTACAAGATTATTCCCCCGGTAATAAATTTGATGTCCCCAATGTTGTGGATGGTTCAATTCAATTGTAATTCTAAAAACTTCATCTTCTTTTTGTTCATAGTAAACATTTTTTATTTCCTGCACATTTTCTAATTGCGTTATCCAGTTGGTATTATTAGTTGCGCCATATATATCCACTACAATTTTAGAAGGATCAATTAATTGAAAAGACTGATAAGGTAATCTTGCAAATAATCCAACAGAAACATAGTCATAAGTTGAATCTCCGTAAGCTCTTAAGTTAGAAGTAAGTGATTCCGGTGAAAAATTTCCTTTTGGTAAAAATTGTACCAGGTCATCATCTATAAAAGCAGTATGGTATTTAGATAATTGTACCTTATATTTTGCTCCAACTTTTCCAACAATATTCAACAATACCATCGAGTCTAAATAACCAATTTTAGCTCCGCCTAATCTATCTTCTCCCAAACCGAATAGTAAATGTGACAACCTTCCTTTAGTAACGGCAATGGTTGGGCTGTATGGAGAGAACATGGAAATAGTATTTTTTGTTTCTTTGGTTATACTTTTTCCAGAGCTGTCTGTGATAGTAACAGGAATTTTAGTCACTAAAAAACTATCCGATTCTTTTACCACATATTCGCCCTGGTAAATACCGGGCATGTCAACCGGCATTTCATAAAGTGGAATATTTTTTCCGGCAATAACAGTACAACCAGTTAAAGCTTTTACTTTAAATTTTATTTTATCTCCTGCTTTTACCAATAAATTTCCTTCTGGAAATGTTTCTATACTTACAATATCCAATGTTTTAACTGTATCGGGTGGCGCAGGTAAAGTATAGTTATACAAAACTTTTTTATTGCCCGACTGACCGGGTGCTGCAAAAGCTATTATATTAAATGAGGTATCCCCGGGTTTTAAATTCACCTCGTAGGCAAATGCCCCGGTAGGATACACTTTTACTGCCGCTCCGTTTACAGTAAGATTACAGTTTTTACAAGTGCTGCCGATCAAAAAATTACGGGATACTTTTACGTTGTTTTTTTCTTTTAGTGGTTCTACTAATTTAATAAATGGTTTGTTCTCATTTTGAGAATAAACAAAAACTGAAATTATCAATAAACAGAATGCCAATATAATTTTCATTTCCGTAAGTTAAACAGAAAATGAAGTAATAGTTGAAAAAAATTAATTAAAAAAGCCATCATTGAATTTGATGGCTTTTATTTATAGTTTAGTCTAATTTACCAGGGATATTTATTCTCTGCAATCATTTTATCAGCAATTCTTCTCCTGGCATCTTTGCTGTTAAAGGGTTCGGTTTTTGTAAAGCGTTTTAAACCCAGCAACATCATGCGCTGTTCATCACCGCCCGCAAAAGAATTAATGGCTTCCTTTCCTGCCTTGTTTACTTTATCCACCGCATCATTTAAATAACAACGCATCATATCTATTTGCATTTGTGAAGCGGCTTCGCCTTGTTTATCAGTAAGTTTCATTACACGCAATAAAGTGCTTTCCGCTTCAAATGTTTCAATGGCCATATCTGCAATGTTCATCAGTATTTCCTGCTCATCATTTAACTTCATCATCAATTTTTGCACTGCTGCACCTGCCACCATTAAAATACATTTCTTCATATTTACAATTGACTTGCGTTCTTTGGAAAATGCCGTGTCATCATCATTGCCAAATTCAGGAATACTCATCAACTCTTTACTAACTGCCGTGGCTGGCCCCATTAAATCCAGTTTGCCTTTCATGGCTCTTTTTAAAATCATATCTACGGTTAGCAGGCGGTTAATTTCGTTAGTGCCTTCGTAAATGCGGTTAATTCGGCTGTCTCTGTAACCCCGGCTGGCTGCATATTCATCGCTAAAACCATTACCACCATGTATCTGCACGCCTTCGTCAACTACATAATCCAATACTTCGCTTCCATGCACTTTTAATATAGCACACTCCACTGCGTATTCTTCAGCGGCTCCCAACAATGCTTCATTAAATGGCTTACCTGCAGCAGCTAATTCCAATTCCTTATCATCTACCCATTTGCTGGTGCGGTATAAAGCACTTTCACTTGCAAAAATGCGAATGGCCATTTCTGCCAGTTTATATTTTATTGCACCAAAATTTGCAATGGGTGTTTTAAACTGCTCTCTTGTTTTTGCATACTCCACCGAATTGGTAACTGACATTTTAGCTCCGCCTAAAGCAGCAGCACATAATTTTAAACGACCAATATTTAAAATATTAAATGCAATGATGTGGCCCTTTCCCACTTCGCCCAATAAATTTTCAACCGGTACTTTACAATCCTGAAAATATAACTGAACGGTTGAAGATCCTTTAATGCCCATCTTATGCTCTTCAGGCCCCTGCGTAAAACCTTCCATTCCGCGTTCTAAAATAAAAGTGCTGAATTTATCGCCATCAATTTTTGCAAACACGGTATATACATCAGCAAACCCGCCATTAGTGATCCAGCATTTCTGCCCATTTAAAATATAGTGTTTTCCATCGGCAGAAAGTACTGCACTTGATTTTGCTCCCAATGCATCACTACCACTGTTTGGCTCCGTTAGCCCGTAAGCTCCCTTCCATTCTCCACTTGCCAGTTTTGGAATATATTTTTTCTTTTGCTCTTCTGTTCCAAAATACAGAATAGGCAAAGTACCAATGCCGGTATGTGCTGCAATAGCAACGCTAAAAGAAAAGCCGCCACCCAAACCTTCATTCACTAAAGTAGAAGTAATAAAATCTTTACCCAGTCCTCCCAAATCCTCGGGAACACTGCTGCCCAATAAACCCTGTTCACCGGCTTTTACCATTAACGAGGGCATTAAGCCAGCTTCCATCTTATCAATTCTATCAACAACCGGTAATACCTCAGAATTTAAAAACTGGAGGCACATATCTTTTACCATCAGTTGTTCTTCGTTAAAATCTTCGGGAGTAAAGGTTTCAAAAGCATTGCTTTCTTTAATTAACCATTCACCGCCTTTAAATAAGGTTTGGGTTGATGTTTTTGTATTCATAAAATTAAATTTTGCCCCTAACCCCTTAATAGGAATTAGAGCATTAGTATTCAAATTTTTATGCCCCCTTTCGCTAAGCCAAAAGTTACACTTCAGGGTCGGAGGGGCTTTTCTATTTCAAATTATCATAAACCATTTGCAAAACTTCTTTCGCAATTTCAATTTGTCCATTTGTTACACCTTCCAATGATTCGTTTAAAGTGATATTAGCTATTTCCATACATTTTTCTTCCAGTTCTTTCCCCTCTTCGGTTAATACTATCAGATTCATCCGGCGGTCCTCCTTTGATGCATTTCTTTTTACCAATTTTATTTTTTCCAGGTTGTCAACAAGTCTTGTAATACTTGGTTTATCCCTGAAAGTAGAATCGCACAACTGCTGCTGACTCATGCCATCAACCTTCCATAAATGATATAAAACACTCCATTGTTCAATAGTTATTTCCAAACCGGCCTGTTTAAAATTCTTTTGTAACCGTCTGCCTATTGCGGTGCTTGCCTTACCCGTAATAAAGCTGTACAGTTCTCCTTTCTTAAATTGGTTGTTTGGCATATAGTTGTTTATGCAACTAAACAAAGATAATGATTCATTTGAAATTTTAAAATTTATTTTTGTTGTATATATCAGTCTCTCTGTTACTTTTGGCCATACAATAAACCACAGCAATAGTACTTAAGTTAACTTATGAACAGTGCGTTAGTCATTTACATTCTTGCTGCCTTCTCTATTATCTGGCTTTTTGCTTTTATTTCTTATTATTGGGGTAAGAAGAGGCAAAAAAAAATTTTACAAAAACTACAAGAAGAATGGGGCAATCCAAACAACGCTGGAAGAAACTTTTACCTAATAGAAACCTTCTCAGCATTAACAACAAACATTCCTTTTCATCAATTAACAACACAAACAATTACCGATATTGATTTACACGCCGTATTTGCTTTTATAGACAGAACAAACAGTAAACCCGGGCAGCAATTCTTATTTAATAAGCTAACAAGGCCTTCTAATAATATTGATGTACTGGAAAACTTTAATAAGCAGGTAAATTTTTTTACTGAAAACAAAGCAGCAAGGGAAGATGCCCAATTATTGCTTTCACCGCTTAATCACCATGACGCCTATTATATAACGAATCTGTTAGACAATGTACTTTTAGATAAACCTAAATGGTCGGTACTATTTGCAATAGATACCGCTTTAGTTATGATAATGTTGCTGCTTTCGCTAAAATTTTCGGTACTATTGTTATGGTTAATGATACCGTTTGCAATAAATATTTTTCTGTATTTCAGAAATAAAAATACCACAGCAAAATTTAATCAATCCTTTCCGCAACTGAATAGTTTAATTAATGTTGCCAAGCTGTTTATCAAAAAGGATTTACCATTTGAAAAAGTGAGTGTTAAACAAAGCATCAATAACTTAAAAGGCTTTCAGCAAAAATTCAGGCTAATAAATTTTGGAGGAGGGCCAAAGGATGAAATCACACAAACCTTGCTTTTCTTTTTGGAACTGTTAAAAGCTTTATTTTTAATAGAAATACACAGCTTTTTCAGCTGCCTGAAACAATTAAAAAATAAAAGAGAAGATATTAATAACTTAATCAATTACATTGGAAGTATTGATGCGGCACTTTCAACTGCAGCTTTGCGTAATGGAATCAGCAAATACACAACTCCTGTTTTTATCAGTAATAAAAAAGAGTTAACTACTACTAACATATACCATCCATTAATTGAAGATTGTGTGGCAAATTCTATTACTATAAAAGACAAAAGTATTTTAATAACAGGTTCCAATATGTCTGGCAAATCAACTTTCATCCGGACAGTTGCTATCAACTCTATTTTAGCGCAAACTATTTATACCTGTTTTGCCGATGAATTTACTTCCCCAATTGTAAAAGTTTTTTCATCCATAAGAATTACTGATAATTTACTTGATGCCAAAAGTTACTACTTTGAAGAAGTAAATGTGGTGGGAGAATTAATAAAAGAATCGGAAAAATCTTTTCAAAGTCTTTTTATTTTAGATGAAGTTTTCAAAGGCACTAATACCATTGAAAGAGTTGCGGCAGCAAAAGCAATATTATCTTACCTGAATAAAAACGAAAATATTGTTTTAGTAAGCACCCACGATATTGAATTAGCAGAACTTTTAAAAACCGAATTTGATCTCTATCATTTTGTTGAAGATATTCAAAACGATGCACTAATATTTGACCATCAGTTAAAGGCCGGTGCCCTAAAAACCAGAAATGCCATTAAGTTATTGGCGCTTTCAAATTATCCTGCCGAAATAATAGAAGAAGCAAAAACTATTGCAAATAAGAATTAATTTGCAGTGTATGCAGGTAATTTTTTTTATACTTTTTCTTATTTTGTTAGTATATGTTGTACTTATTATTTACTACCGCCAAAGCTGGGAAGCGATTTTAGATTTCCAATTTCAGATTTCAGATATTAAACCCAATACCAAAATATCAGTAATTATTCCGGCACGTAATGAAGAGCAAAACATTAAAGCCTGTCTTGATTCTTTATTAGAACAATCTTACCCAAAATATTTGTTTGAAGTATTGGTGGTTGATGACCATTCAAATGATACCACAGCGGCAATAGTTTTGAACTACCGGCAACAAAATATAAAACTCATTACCTTAAAAGAATTTGTTGCAACAAACCAAATTAATTCTTACAAAAAGAAAGCTATTGAAATTGCCATTCAGCAATCAACGGGCGATTTAATGGTGACTACCGATGCTGATTGTATTGTTCCACCAAACTGGCTGCAATCCATCGCAGCATTTTATGAACAAAAAAAGCCTGAGTTTATTGTTATGCCCGTTTCCATAAACTGCAGCAACAGGTTTATTGAAATATTTCAGGCATTAGATTTCATGACCCTGCAGGGAATAACCGGCGCATCTGTTCATAAAAAATTTCACAGCATGTGCAATGGTGCAAACCTTGCTTATACCAAAACAGTTTTTAATAAAGTTAAGGGCTTTACAGGAATAGATACCATTGCCAGTGGGGATGATATGCTGCTGATGCATAAAATTTATAAACAAAACCCTGCTGCTGTTTTATTTCTAAAGTCTAAAGAGGTTATTGTGCAAACACAGCCCGCTAAAAATTTAAAAGAATTTTTTAACCAGCGTATTCGCTGGGCAAGTAAGGCAGATAAATATGATGACAAAAGAATTTTTTGCGTATTGTTAGTGGTTTATTTATTTAACCTGTTGCTTCTGGTGTTACCTATTATTGTTTTATTTAAAAAAATACAATTCAATTTTCAGCTTTATCCGCTTACCCTGGTTTTCACCCCA
>JAYUTC010000305.1:0-3510 GCA_043755395.1 Ferruginibacter sp. | reverse complement strand
TTTCCTTTAATTCGGAATCAATAAAATTTCTTCCGTCAATACTGTGTGCAAGATGGTTGGGGTATAACCATTTTACCATGATAAAATAAAGTGAAAATAACAGAATAATAGCCAGCGGCATACATAGTAACATCCATTGTGCAAAATCAATTCCGTGCTTAAACTCTTCATTAAGGTGGCGTACATAAGCCACATTAGGCGGTGTGCCAATAATAGTGGCAATACCACCAAAATTACTGGCATAAGCCAGGGACAACATCAATGTTAAAGAAAAATTTTTGATATTGGCACCGGGATTTGCATGCCTGCCGATAACGTGAATCACCGATGCAGCAATCGGATACATCATCATAGTAGTGGCAGTATTGCTTAACCACATGCTTAAAAATCCGGTTGATAAAATAAAACCCAATATAATATTGTTGCCATTGGTTCCGGTTAGTTTAATAATGTTTAAAGCAATTCGTTTATGCAGGTTCCATTTTTCAATGGCCATACCTAAAAAAAAGCCACCCATAAAAAGATAGATAATGGAATCGGAATAAGCTTTAGAAGTTTCTTTAATAGAATTAATATTCAATAAAGGGTATAAGACCAGTGGTAAAAGGGCAACTACTGCAAGCGGCATGGCATCCAGCACCCACCAACTTATCATTAAAGCAGCTATAGACAATACCAGTTTTGCTTTGTACTCCAGGCCAAGTGGATTTGTAAAAAAGAAAAAAAGACAAAGTAATAGCCCGGTAATTAAAGCCGCTTCTTTTTTATATTTTTTAAAAAATTCTTTCATGCAGTTAAGTAAAGTGCTTCCAATTTAAAACAGTTTCATCAATAAATACCTATGGGGTATAACTTTGTATTTCATAAAACGAAAAATATATGGGCAACTTAGTAAAAGAGTTCAACGACTACCGCACTAAAATGAACGAGGTTATTTTAAGTAAAGACAACCTGGTGATAAAACGCCTATGGAATTTAGATACCAATACTTACGCTGAAGGAGCGTTGGATGTAAAAACAAAAGAACTGTTGGGGCTTGTGGCCAGCATGGTATTGCGCTGCGATGACTGCATTAAATATCATTTGGGTAAATCGCATGAACTGGGCATAAGTACCGAGCAGATGTACGAGGTTTTTGCCGTGGCCAATATAGTAGGAGGTACCATTGTAGTGCCCCATACCCGCCGGGCAGCGGAATACTGGGAAGAATTGAATTCAAATAATCAATAAACAACGCTAACTTTTCAAGTTTGCAGATAGAATCAAACTGAATACTATTAAAACTGCTAAGACTAATGTGAAAGGTGAACCGCTAAAGCGGAACATTTACGCCTGTGATGGAATAAATACTAGCAATTAAAGTTTAGTTAGTATTATATCAAGTTTCTTTTCAATTTCGGACAGTTTATTGGAAGATACTGTGTAGTAGTTATCAGTTTTGAGAGCAGCAATATTACATGAACTATTGTCGTGAAAATTTACAGCCTGATCATTACTTGCTAATAACCAATTAGCATCTAAATTAAATTTCTCTATTAACCGCATCAGCAAATCAAGTGAAGGGGTACGCTGGTTTGACTCATACAAACTATAATTACCTTGAGTTGTAAATAACAACTCAGCCATATCGTCCTGGCTTAAATTATTTTCTTTACGAATTTTCCTAAGTTTTGTGCCGAAGTCCATGCTGTTATTTTGGTTGTATTTCCAAATATAATATTTTTATTTCAAATACAAATAGGTAGTAAGTAGGTAGTATGCAATATTTGTATTTTAAATACGCTACTTTGTAAATATACTGAGTTGTAATATGAAACGCAAAATTTTAATACTATTAGCTGGAATTTGTTCTACAATAAGCTGCGCCAATAAACAAAAAAAGATGCAACTTGAAAACAGTAATTATCTAAAGCAAGTTGACAGTTTAACAATCACTATGGATTCTTTATCGTATCCTTATTCATCAAACATTTATTTTAGGGATTCTGTTTTGTATTTTTTAAACGAGGGAACAAATACTGTAAGTTTATACAGGCTTACTGGTGAAAAAATTGGCTTAAGGGATTTTAATGACTTTAAAAGAAAAATTAAATACTTTTCAGCAGATGCAGCATGGTCAATTTCAGAAGATTCATTATTTGTGAATTCCAAATTTCGTAATAAGGTCTATTTGTTTTCCAAATCAACTATATTGATAGATAGTTTTCAACTGCCAGTTGAAAAGGACTATACTCTAAATACACAATACCCTGAAACTGAAATATCTTCATGCCAGCAACCTGTTTATTATTGCGGCTCTTTGTTTACAACAGGATTCACTGTTGGGGAGAATCTGAAAAAAGATGATCTAAATAAATTTGTGGTTTGCGAATCTAATAAAAATGGCCGATTTTTTTATGTAAATTATCCAGAAGATTATATAAAAACAGATTGGGGTGGTATTTACTACAAAATGGTGTACCACTGTCAACTGAATGATAACACTATTTGTATATCGTTTCCTGCAAGTAGCCGTGTCGCAATATTTAATATGAAAACTAAAACAGTAACATATCAGGCTATGTTTCCTAATATGAAGGAATATATAGAGCCTTATAGCAAGAAAAAACAAGGAAAATTTAATAAGGATAAAATTGCTGATCACTTCTATAGTCAATATTCATTTAGAGGCATTATTTATGATAAGTACCGAAAATTATTTTACAGATTTTTGCTTAAACCTACAACTAAGGATTATCTGAAAAGGCAGCATATGGGGCCGCAGGGAAAATTCTTACTTGTATATGATGAAAAATTTAATTATTTGGGATATAATGAACTTGATGCAACATTTTCGCATTTTACTTTTTTTGTGGCTGAGAAAGGTTTATACATTCAACATATAAAAAACAATAAAGATGAAAACCACATTTGTTTTGATATTTTTACTATTCGCCGTGATGGTAATGAACAGTTGTAAAACAACCATAGAAAAAAATGAACTAACGGAATTTACACAGTTAAAAAATATAAAAAATGGAACTAAAGTATTTATTATCCCGGGGTCAGGTTGTACGGGTTGCATTTCCGATGTTGAAAATTATGCAATCAATAATAAAAACTCGGATACCCTTTATTTTATTTTTACAAGGCTAAAATCCGTAAAATTATTCCGAAATCGTTTTGGTAATTCTTTTGTCGAAAGTAAAAATATAATTTTAGATACAGGTAATACATATCAATACAAGGATAATAAAATGGATATTTATCCTGTGATGTATAAAATGGAAAATGAAAAAATTATTTTGGTTAACTACCTTAAACCATCATACCACTAATTGAAAACATTCAGGAGTAATATTAGGTGTTGCACTTTAGTAATCAGCCTGTATATGTACGCCCAAAATGCCGTTGGGCAAAGAACTACAATAACAGTGATAGCAGATACTACTACAAATACTGCTTACAGGAACACCATCTTAAATGTTTTTCAGGGTAACAGACTTATCAAAGCCAGCCTAAATCAAAGTG
>JAYUTC010000304.1:0-3516 GCA_043755395.1 Ferruginibacter sp. | reverse complement strand
AATTTCTTTATCAAAAAAGGTAATAATGCGATCAGAGTGGTTTAAAACAAAGTTGTATTCATCTTCACCATAATCACGAACACCCACCTGTACTAATTTTTTAAGATGAGGTATTTCAGTAATCGTATTGTACATTATAGAGGCATGACTATATTTAAAATCTTCATAGGCAATTCTCAAATCCATATGAGCATCTATCTGAAGTATTCCAAAGTCTTTATATTTTTCTGCTATGGCTTTAAAATAACCTAAAGGTGTACTGTGGTCACCACCTATCAAACCAACTAATTTACCTTTTTCCATTAAGGCTTTAGTTTGCTCATACACCCAGTTATTCATAAAAATATTGCCTTCATTAATTTCCCTTAGGCTTTTGCACATGAATTTATTGGCCTGAACATCATTACCTTTTGAAATATAATCAATATAAAGTTCAGCTTCCTTGCGCAGATAATCGCTTTTGAGTAATATTTTTCGATCCACAGGTCGCATATAATACCCGTTTCGCCAACCATCTTTTATTTCGGGATCAAACAGATCTACCTGAAGGCTTGCCTTAAAGATATGATCTGCTGCCCGGCTTGTACCTGCCCCAAAACTTACTGTAACCTCCCATGGTACAGGCAATAATACTACTTTGGCATCATCTTCACTAAAAGGCAAACCAAATATATTATTGTTGGGGTTGCCAGCCTGATTATGGTCAAAGAGAGAAAGGTCTACCATTGTGTCTTTTTTTAAACGGAATGCAAGGTAGGCAGAAGGATAATTAAAATGCAGGAAGTATTCTATATTATTTCATAAAATACCACATTCTGATTATTTTTTATCATTACTCTGTTGAGTTATAGGCATACCCTTACTACAGATCTAAAAGGTATTTTTAAGGAATTTAATTAAAGAAAAAATTTAATCCAGATTTTGGGCATTACTGGCTATGTACATAGCAAAAGCCGCAATAGCGGTATCTTTAAGAATACTAATCAATGACATTTGTTTCATTTCACCATCACCTGCATTTAAAAAATTAGGTAAGTGAATGGTAATTACAAAAATCATAAGCAGAAATGCTAATAGATATCCCGCTATTTTTACTTTTTTGTGTAGAATGAAAGCAATACCAGCCATCATAAATGCTATACCTGTAAAATAAACCCAAATAATACCACCCGGTAAGTAAGCGGGTACATAACCAAATAATTCTTTTGGTTTCATCAGATGAAAAGATCCAAAAATAATAAGTATTATACCTAGTATGATAACTGAAATTCTTGCAATAGGATTAGTTTTCATAAGTTTTGTTTTGTTTAAGAAAGGTACGACTTAATATTTAAAAGAAAAAACAACACATCATCATTAGTGACATTTTTTAAAAAAAATATATTCATAGACTTTTGTTATTACAGAACCAGGCATATTTATTTTACCAATTATTTTGATGTATTTACATTTAATTTTACGCTTACCTTACGAAACGGGCAGCCAATAGAAATATGAAAATCGGCAGAATTCACAGTTGGAAAAAAGTTATTACACAAATATTGTTGCTTGTGCTACCTACCATATTTTTGGTTGGTTATTTAGTATTTAATGCAAATGATTATTTCTCCATATTACAAAATAGCAGTTTTGAACAAACGCTTTATTTCACCATAGGCATTGTATCAGCTACTGTATTTTATGCTTACCGTCTTAGGTTTTTAAGCACTCTAGCTGTGCTTTTGCTATTTTTCATATTGGCCTACAATTTTGTGGGCAAAATAAATTCAGGTGAATTTGACACATTCTTTTATTCAATTAAATTTCTAATTTTTACTTACCTCTTTACTGCCGGATGGATAGCGGGATATGGATTTTCAAGATCACGTTTTTTTACAATTTTCTTTTCCATTCTTTTACTTTCACTTCAGGTTTTGGTTGTAGGTAAAACAACAGAAATATCTGCGGGTAAGCTAATTACAGCATTTGCCCCGGTATTATTCTATTCATTTTTTTTGATTTATACAGCAGAGCTTATAAGAAATTTGAATGAGGATAATAAAGGCTTTATTTGGTATTTAATAAAGCGAACAGGAGTTTTTGTATTGTTCTCATTATCATTAATAGCGGTTATACTTCTCATTTTTCAAAAAGAGTTTAAAGGGATAGAAAAAGATTGGGCAGGCAAAGAGGGAGGCAGCAATAATGGAAAGGAGGGTATGATTAAAGAAAATAAAGATGGGTCAATAAGTAATAATGATCAGATGAAAATGACGGGATCGTTGAGTAAGGATAAAAGGCTGGTATTTGTTGCTAAATTAGACAACTATTTTCCCGATGGAAAAACTCCCAATCCACTATATTTTACTAACCTGTACTATACTAAGTTTGACACGCTGACACAAACTTTTGAAACCGACTCTACACTTCCAAAAAATGATTTGTTTAGCCCTGACCCATCCAGAATTCCGTTGTATTTTACCAAAACAGATACTTCGGTTATCAGCAATTCTATGGGTACCTTAAACAGAAAAATTATTTCAGCAGATATTTACAAAGTCATCTTATCCCCTAATGAGTATGTTGCACCTTCCACATCATTTTTCTGTCAGCCTTTACCGGTAGAAAATGATTATAAAAATCTATTTAAAAGTGCATATAGAGCAAAAATGTGGGTGAGTAATCTTAATAGTGCTTATTTTATTTACAATCCTGCAGGAAACAAGCAATTGGAAAATTTTCAACAATTAAGATTTGATCAATTGCGCAATGCCGGTAGTTATGAAGGTGTAGATAAGTCCTTTATGAGTTATTATACGTTTATGCCTCGTAATGAAGAGTATAATCGTATTACTTTACTCGCCCAATCAATAACGAAGAATGCTTCTACTACTGTAGATAAAATGATAGCAATAAGAGATTATTTTACTGGCAAAGATGAATTTGGTCAACCATTGTTTAAATACAGCGACAATCCCGGTATACCCGGAATGCCAAGTGCCAGTAAATTGAATTATTTTTTGTTTGAAAATAGAAAAGGTTATTGCGCCTATTATGCAGGTGCAACACTTTTTATGTTACGGTCTTTGGGTATACCCAGCAGAATAGCAGCGGGTTTTTTAACTATAGACAGAAGTAGTAAAAATCCCGGATGGTATTGGTTCTATGCCGATCAGGCCCATGCCTGGGTTCAATTGTTTTTTCCAGGTTATGGATGGATAGACTTTGACACAACAGTACCTGATCAGAATACACAACAATCTCCTCAGCCAGACGGCACACCACCCATGAATACACAACAGGCATTTATGGTTGCCGATGGCAATGCAGTAAGTATTGATACGATAAGTAAGACTGTTGTCATGAAAGTAAGCAAAATGCTTTTTCACGATGAAAATATCATCATTAAAAATCCTGAAAATATTTTACTTGATGTATCAATTGCCTCAATAACAAAAGATACAGGAGTTGGAAAGCTGAATGACATAAAACCGGGTACAAGCATAGTCGCAGTCTCTTATGCAGAATCTCTCAAAA
>JAYUTC010000303.1:0-8832 GCA_043755395.1 Ferruginibacter sp. | reverse complement strand
CCGCTATGCCCGTAATGCAGCAGATGCTGAGGATATTTTACAGGATGCCTTTATTAAGGTGTTCGACAAACTTCACCAGTTTAAGTTTGAAGGCTCTTTTGAAGGCTGGGTAAGAAAGATCGTTGTAAATACTGCCTTAAAAAAATATACGCTTAGCCGGTACGAAAAGGAAGTGAGCGGATATGAAAACAATGAAAAGTACGACCGAACCGAAGACCCTGCAGCTTACAACAATCTTACCCAAAAGGATTTGCTGGCATTGATCAATAAACTGCCTGATGGCTACAGGATTGTTTTTAATATGTATGTGATAGAAGGATATCAGCATGAAGAAATAGCGGAAATGCTGGGCATACAACCGGGTACCAGCAGGAGCCAGTTGGTTAAAGCCAGGAACATGCTACAAAAACAAATTGCCGAACTACAAAAAATTGCGGTATGAGTGATATGTCAAATTTAGATGACTTTGCAAAAAAACAACTGGATAGTTATACTCCTGATGTGCCACCGCATGTGTGGGATAATATCGTAGCAAAGAGAGAGCGAAAAAAGCCTTCTCCGTTCTTAATAAAATTCTTTAACAACAAAAACCTATTGATTACAGCAGGTTTAATTACTCTGTTGGCTGGAAGTGTTTTAATATTCAATAATCACACAATTACAAACAACAAAGAGATGGGTGAAAGGCGGCTAAACGAAAAGAAAAAAGAAGCTGCCGGCAACTCACAAACAACTAATTTATCTGCCACTAAAAATAGCATTGCAAATAATTTAAACAATAGAGAGCCTGAACCAACTGAAAATATTTCAGATAATTCGGACATACCAGTAATAGAGAATAACAAGGTTAATAAAAACAATCAATCATCCTCAAATACATTAAATACCAGTTTTCAAAAAAATGATTCACAGAAAAAATCACTAAGTGGCCGACGGAAAAAATATATCTACGAAAAAGGAAAAGCAAATTTCAATAGTAGCCTGAACGATGCCGAGGAATATATGAGCGAAACAATTGTTTTACCAAATAAAAAGAATGCGGAAAATAAAATTGATGATGTCAGTTCAATCAGTTTAGAGTTATACTATCCTGAAAAAATAACTGCAATCAGTCTTAAAAAAATTACAGAAACTAAAAATATACTGCCAAATTTATTGTTGCCCCCCTGCCCTGCAATAGAAAGAAATGCTGCCGGAAATAAATATTATATCGAAGTATATGCAGGTCCTGATTACGCTTCTAAAAGTTTTTCAGATACGGCTAATTCAATGCTATTGCAAAAGCGAAAAGAAAGCACCTCTTTCAGATCAGCCTTCAGTGCAGGTTTCAGGTATACAAGGGTTTTTAACAATGGGGCAAGTATAAGAGCAGGGATCAATTACAGCCAAATCAATGAAAAATTTTCTTATGTGCAAAGTAATATTGTACAGGTAACCTACATTACTGATCCTGTTACGGGAGATACAACAGGTACTTTTTTAACAAGGGGCACCCGGTACAAAACCACCAATAACAGGTATCATACGATTGATGTGCCAATACTATTGGGTTTTGAAACAGGAAATGGAAGACTTCACGCCAATTTTAATGCTGGTGTGGTATTGAATATTTATAGCTGGCAAAAAGGTGAATCTTTAGATACCAGTTTCAGGCCAGTGAATATTTCTACAGGTAAAAGTGCTTCACTTTATCAGTACAAAACAAATATAGGTGCTGGCTTTATGGGAAGCATTTCTGTTTATTATAAATTGAATGACAGGCTTCATTTATTAGCAGAGCCTTACTGGAGATATAATTTTTCACCAATGAATAAAGAGGTGCTGACGCTGCAGGAAAAATTTAGCACTATTGGTTTAAGATTTGGCGTAAGATGGGATTTGTATTAATGAAATAAACGTATCAAACACAAAATATTTTAATGAGACTGAATAAGTATATATTGATATTAATGATGAGTGTTGCAATATTTTTTTCGGCTTGCCAAAAAGAAAATATTGATACCTTTTTGCCGGACGATGGACAAGGTGCGGGGGCAGATACCAACTGGGTTACCCATATCGATCCATTTATGCCGGTAGTGCTGTTAAAGGCAGATTTATCAATACCAAATTACATTGACAGCATTGATATCACCGACAATGATACCGACTTAATTTTTTCATCTGGCCTGCAATGTTTAATTAAGGCCAACACTTTAACAGATGCTAATAATTTGCCTGTAACGGGGAAAATAGCAATGCAAAATATACTGGCACAAAAGAAAGGAGATATGATCAGGTTGGATAAATCTACTATCAGTAACAACTACGTGCTATCATCTGCAGGAATGTTTTTTATTAAATTAACTAAAGATGGCTATCCCTTAATATTAACTCCGCAATCAAAACTAAATGTGAAGTACAGGGAAACCCTGAATACGCCCTTGATAAAATTATTTAATGGAATAACCACACCACAAGGCGCTATAAATTGGTATCCGGACAATGACCCTAATAATGATATTATACCATTCAGTGAAGGCTATGAAGTAAAAACAAATCAAATGGGGTGGATTAATGCAGGGTATGTTATTGACAGTGCGATTTCTAAAAACATCAGTATCAATATTGATTTGGCAAAGCATTTTACCAATACCAATACTATTGCCTGGTTAGTTTTTAAAGAATACCGGTCAGTTATTAATTTCAGTGCAGATGCAGTGAGCAGAAAATTTCTATGCACCGGCATTCCCTCAAATAAAGAAGCAACCGTTATTGTAATATCAAAGCAGGTAAATGATTATTATATGGCAAGCAAGGATATCACCACTTCTGCTATTGGCAGTACCCCGCTTTCAGTAGCGGTTACGCCAGTTAAAACTTCATTAGATGCGCTTTTGCAATATTTAAATTCATTGTAAGCAGCATCCCCTGAAAACAAAAAACTTCCGCAGGTACGGAAGTTTTTTTTATTTTAACTTACATCAATCTTTTATCCTTTTACCAATGTACCTACTTTTTCCCCTGTAACAACTTTTAATAAATTTCCTGCTGTATTCATATCAAAAACGATAATTGGCAATTCATTTTCCATGCACAATGTAAAAGCAGTCATGTCCATTACTTTTAAATTTTTGCTGATACAATCGCTAAAAGTAATCTGCTCATATTTTTTTGCAGCAGGATCTTTTTCAGGATCGGCTGTATAAATTCCATCTACACGGGTGCCTTTCAAAATCACTTCCGCTTTTATCTCGATAGCCCTTAATGAACCGGCTGTATCGGTAGTAAAATAAGGGTTGCCTGTGCCTGCTCCAAATATTACAACCCTTCCCTTTTCCAAATGCCTCATTGCCCTTCTGCGAATATAAGGCTCCGCAATTTGTTCCATCTTGATGGCACTTTGCAACCTGGTATATACCCCTGCTTTTTCCAATCCACTTTGTAATGCCATGCCATTGATCACCGTGGCAAGCATTCCCATATAATCACCCTGTGCCCTTTCAATCCCCGTCTCTGCTTCATTCATACCACGATAAATATTTCCTCCCCCAATTACAATCGCTACCTGAACACCCAATTCCGTAATACTTTTAATATCACTTGCGTAACGTGCAATAACCTGACTGTCTAAACCAAAATTTTTATCCCCCATTAATGATTCACCTGAAAGTTTAAGCAATATTCTTTTGAATTTAGGAAGCATGATTTTCTTATTTTTTGCGAAGATATATTTTTAATATTGTTTGTTGTTAATATTCAAATTGTTAAACTGCCTTTTTATTTATTCAATCATTACCTGACAGAAAGAATATAGATTTTCAGCTGATAAAATCAGTATTTTTGAAAATACTATTTTCTTTCAGGAACAAAACTTCTTATACAGAAGCATTCTTAAAATTATTACAGAAATGCAATCAGCCAATCTAAATGAAAAGCAGCATACTTCTAAAAACAGGAGCATGCTCTACTTTTTTTTAAACTTGCTGATCCTGGTTTCTGCCTGGTTTGTTTTTTATAACCTTATTTTAAAGCCAGGCAGGATCATTGACAGGCCTTTAACAAATTTTATTACAGCATCTGTAGCAAAGTGCATAAACTTATTTTCTTCTGCAACAGCTCCCATATTATGGCGGGATGATTCTTTAAATGGGGCAAGGGCTTTTTTAACTAAGGGGGGTAATGATATTTTTGGTATTTATGATGTATGCAATGGTATTGATCTGATGTTTATTTATGTTGGTATTATCATGCTTTTGCCTTATGCTTTTAAACGTAAATTATTTTTTAGTTTAGCTGGTATATTAATTATAATACTGGGAAATATTATCAGGGTACTCTCACTTTATTATATCTTTTTGTATTACAGGGCCGCCTTTGATTTCAGCCACCATTATGTGTTTACCATTTTGATGTACATACTTATATTCTATGGCTGGTTATTATTTATAAAAAAGGATAAAGCTAATGAACAGAGCAATTAAGGTATTCGGCATTTATTTATTATTCCTGATCATTTGCTCTTTAATTTTCAACTGGTTAAACATCAGCTCAGATTCTTATAATGTAGGTGCTTCTATTTACCGGGTAAGGCCAATAATGCTGCCAACTGTTATAGGCGGAATCATTGCACTTAAATATACCGTTCCGCAGAAACAGTTAAAAATATTCCTGATTGTTTATTTTTTCTTGTGGTTATTCAGGTATCTTATTCTGTTTGCTGCAGACAATCTTGGAGAAGTGCATTTTTTTAATAAGACTTTCAGGTTCGACTTAATTATTTCCAATTACTATAAAACAGCTTCCCGGCTTGAAACGCCGCTCCCATTTATAATCTTTTGGTTCATTTATTATTTCTACACCAGTTTTGAAAAATCAGTTATGAAAAAGAAACAAGATTGATTTGCTCTCTTTTAAATACAATACAAGGATAACCCTTTTAGAAAGTGACGTTGTAAAGAAGGTAAAATAATGATAGGTCATCATTTAGTGCCTATATTATTTTAGAATAATTTAAAGGGGATTTTTGCTAAATTAATTTATAGTGGTTATATCACCATTGTAAATAATTCCCTTACCCTTAACTGATTTGTTGGGAGAGTGTTTGAATTCAGGCAGCATTTTATTTAGAATAGAGGGTATTCCTTCGTTATTATGAGACATCGCTACCTCATATAATTCTTTAAGCAGCGTATAAAATTCAGGTGTGGTATCCGTACACTTTTTTGCTCTTAATATTTTGGGGTGATCTGTTTCTGCAAACTCTTCAGAATCTTTAAATAATTCTTCGTACATTTTTTCTCCTGGCCTCAACTGGGTAAACTTAACTTCTATATCCTGACCTGGAACTAATCCTGCCAGCTGAATCATACGTTTTGCAAGGTCAAGAACTTTTACCGGCTTACCCATATCGAAAAGCAATATATCTCCTGAACGACCAATTTTTCCAGCTTCTAATACCAACTTGGCAGCTTCTGGAATAGTCATAAAATACCTGGTGATTTCCGGATGTGTAATAGTTACAGGGCCCCCTGCTGCTATTTGCTTTTTGAATGTTGCCACTACAGAACCAGCGGAACCTAATACATTGCCAAAACGTGTAGTAATGAAACTTGTATTTGATTCAAAACGGTCATTGAGGGATTGTACATAAATCTCTGATACCCTTTTTGACGCCCCCATTATATTGGTAGGGTTAACAGCTTTATCAGTGGAGACTAACACAAATCTTTTTACACTGAAACTTAGTGAAAGATCTGCAACAACCTTTGTTCCAAAAATATTGGTAAGAACTGCCTCACTGGAAAACTCTTCCATCAATGGCACATGCTTATAAGCAGCCACATGAAATACTACATCTGGCTTATACTGATTAAATACTTTTTTCATTCTTTGGTAATCCCTGGCAGAAGCAACCTCAACATCCATCGCCATCTTTTTAGACAACCCTATTTGCCTTAATTCGTATTCCAGATCAAATAAACCAGATTCGGATTGATCCAATAAAATTAGTTTTTTCAAATTTTTCTTGATCAACTGCCTGCAGATTTCGCTACCGATGGAACCGGCTGCACCAGTTACCAGTATAACTGAATCCTGGTAGCTGTCATTTGACAAATCATTGGGAAGAACAATTTCATCTCTTTGCAGTAATTCCTCAATATTCATTCCTTTAACCTGGTTCTTCTGGAAAAGGCCGCCAGACCATTGATTGGCATGGGGAACTAAATTGATCTTCACTTTAAAAGGTGCACACAAATCAGTAATGGCAATTTTTCTTTCTACAGATAATTTATCAATGGCAATATATAACTGGGTTATCCTTTTTTCTTTTATCAGTTTGGTAAGCTGGGGGTCTACAGCACAGTAGATAGGCAACCCTTCTATTTTCTTGCCAATTTTATAAACACTATCATCAATAAAACCTACTAAGTTGGTATTAATCTTTGCATCCTGCTCAAGCACTTTTTTTGTTATTTGTCCCATCATGCCAGCCCCGAATATCAAGGTTTTATCAGCGGCAGCGGGTTTTGACTGTGCCCGAAAATATATTTCTTTTACTAAAAGGCGGAAAGCAACTACCAGGAAAATAACAACAAATAAATTGATCAGCAATAAAGGAATAGTAATGGTTTTGGATATTAAACTAATACTGGTGGCTGGATAATATACTAACATCCACAAACCGAATTGAAGAAAAGCAAACTTAATTATTCTTACAATGTCTTTAATTTCAGAATACCGGATAATTCCTTTATAAATTGCCATGGTAGCAATACATATAACCCCGATTACCAGGTTTATAAAAAGCCCTGGCAAAATATAGGATAGGCTTACAATATTGATTGAAAGCCGATGAACAAGAAAAAAGGAAAGTAAAAAAGATAAACTTATCAGAACAATATCGCAGGAAAAAATGATCCATCGTGGAGCAAAGTTTTGGAAGTATCTCTTTGACATATTTGACTCTTTTATATACTTATTAATATTATTTTACGGAGATAACATTAATGAGTTATTATTTTAATATACAAGGAAAAGAATAATCTTTTTTGTACTTAGCCGGGGCTACTGTAAGACCTGTCTGGGCTACAAAAATATATCATTTTTTCTTATTACCTAAGTATTTGTTTCAAGCTACTCCCTTCTAAAATGGCTCTCTTTCCAGCAGGCAGGGTATTAAACGATGATGACTGTAAATTATTACAAAACATAGTATTTTTTATTAATTGATCATTACCTGCTTTATTGAATTAACTACAAAGTCCAGCTCTGCGCCACATAAATTACTTCCTGAAGGAAGACAAAGGCCATTATTAAAAAGCTGTTCAGAAAGACCATCTCCATAAAAAGGGCACGATTCAAAAACAGGCTGCATATGCATTGGCTTCCACAAAGGCCGGCTTTCAATATTGAATTGCTCCAGGTACAACCTGATATCCTCCCTGCTTTTTCCTGCAGTTGCCGAATCAACCAAAATTGTGGTAAGCCACCTGTTGCTAAAATAACCATCGGGTTCTTTTAAAAAAGTTATGCCTTCTATTTCCTTCAGTTCATTTTGGTAAAAAGAGAAATTGGCCCTTCTTTTTTCAACCCGTAATGGCAATACTTCTAACTGACCCCTTCCGATTGCTGCACAAACATTACTCATTCTATAGTTATATCCAATGGATGAATGCTGGTAATGGGGAGCCGCATCTCTTGCCTGTGTAGCCAAAAACCTTGCCATTTTAATGTATTCTTCATTGCCTGATACCAGGGCGCCACCGCCTGAAGTAGTAATGATTTTATTACCATTAAATGAAAGAATCCCCAGCTCTCCAAAACTACCACAGGGCTGCAGGTTGATAGATGACCCTAAAGCTTCAGCAGCATCTTCTATTACCGGGATATCAAACTCATTGGCAATGGTTATAATTTCTTTCATATTAGAAGGCATACCATATAAATGCACAGGTATAATTGCTTTTGGCTTTTTACCTTTAGCCAATCTACCCGTAATAGCTATCCGTAAAAATTCAGGGCTCATATTCCAGGTGTGGGGTTCTGAATCAACAAAAACAGGTGTGGCTCCCTGGTAAACAATTGGATTGGCCGATGCTGAAAATGTAAAACTCTGGCAAATAACTTCATCACCAGCCTTAACACCCAGTATAATTAATGCCAGGTGAATAGCAGATGTGCCACTGCTTAAAGCTGCTACCGCTTTTACACCGGTATAAGCCGCCAGGTCTTTTTCAAATCCATCCACATGTGGGCCCAGTGGTGCTATCCAGTTTGTATCAAATGCCTGCTGTACGTATTCCCGTTCTTTTTCTCCCATGTGAGGGGAGCTTAACCAAATTTTGTTATTCATATTTGTAAGTGTGTAATGTCAAATTTTGAGCAAAGTAAATTATTAAACAGTTATCCATTAATACCTGCCGCTTTTATAATGCAAGCTTAATATTGCCCAGCAATTCATGAAGCAATACATTAGAAAGATTAATGTTATTTGTGGAAGGCCACCATTTTAATTTATTGCTTTCAACAGCTTCTATAACTTTAAAATTGGTGGGTGCTGCAATAAGACCGCTAAAGCCAACAGCTTTAAAAAAATTGATGGCTCTTGGCATGTGGGAAGCATCCGTAGCAATAATAACACGGGTGTTTTTTCCATACTCATCTAAAAGTGCTTTAGCTTCTTCCTCTGTAGTAGAAGGCGTATTAAGTGTTTCCAGGTGTTCGGCTGGAATACCTAAAACAAGTGCTGCATTTCTTGTTACCTGGGCTTGTGTTTCTATACCATGTACAAGTGAATTACCAGAACATACAATAACTGCGCTGTCTAATAATCTGTATACCCTGATAGCC
>JAYUTC010000302.1:0-8838 GCA_043755395.1 Ferruginibacter sp. | reverse complement strand
TTAACAATGTAAACAAAGGATATTACTGGCCGTTGGACATGGGGACTTTATTTCCGTATGATAATTTATTAACACAAAATGTATGGTGGTCTACACATAGATAGTAATTATTCTAAATAATTATAGAATTATTTTTTAAATAAAAAAATGTATGAAAAAAATATTATTAAACCCGTTTGTAATTATTGGGGCTGTTATATTATTGTTTACTGCCTGTAAAAAGAATTATATTACAGGAGGCGAAATTGAAGATATAAATAAGTATAAAAACACCAGCACTTACGATGTGTTAAAAAGCAGCCCTTTATATGATACCCTGGTGCAACTGATAGATACTGCAGGCTTAAAAGATAAAATAAATGAAACAGGTATTACTCTATTTGCGCCTTCTGATTATTCTATCTACAGCTATTTAAGTGCAAGAACATTAAAAGCTCAGTTAATTAATCAAAATGCCAAGTTTGCATTGGATTCCCTGTTTTATTATTTAAGAAATAACATCAAAGGTACTAAAGATTCCCTGCTGATGTATCTGATAAAAAAGCCATTATTATATGCTGATTTAACCGATGTAGGTGCATATCATCAAACCGAGCTTGCAGGAAATAGTGTTATTGTATCTTATGAATATACAAGAAGCGGAGCTTTAGGTTACAATTCAATAGTTTCGGGCGTGCCACAGGTTGTTTATTTTACACATCTTTGGTATCCTTATAACCTTAGTACTACAAATCCGGCTGGCAAAGTGCCTAATAATATTGGCGTTCATACTTTAGTTAAAACATCCTGCATTATCACAAAAAATGGTGTAATGAATGCGCTGGATAATTCTCATACTTTATTCTTTTACGGCACAAAAAAATAAAACTTTTTAGCATGAAAAAAAATAGAAAAATAATAAACGCAGCACTTTTGCTAATAATAGTGTGTACAGGAGTTTTTATATCCTGTACAAAATATGGTGATGGCTTTTTAAGCCCATCAATACAATATGTTGTAAACGAATTTACAATAACGAAAGGCAGAGTTGCCTCATCCTATTCCTTAACAACAGACGGATCCAGTGTGCCAATGCATGTAAAATGGGTACATATTTACGATGCTTCTGGTAAAATTGTTGACAGTTTATTTTCAAAAAAATATCTTATACCTGTTTGGACCGCTGCTTATAATCCACTTACAGATAAAGATTATGCAACCATATCTGCAAAACGGGGTGTTGCAGAACTTACACCAATTGTGGTAAATGAAAGTAATGGTACTATAGAAGCAAATAGTGGAACTATATATTTGCCTGTGGGTGTTTATACTATGGATTTGGAAGTATCCAATGCTGCCGGTACCCAGCTATTAAAAAATATTATGAAAATAAATTTAGTAGATGGCAAGACAATAGAGATTACTCCCGAAACAGGTGCTTTCAGTCTTTCACTCTTTTTTGCAAATACAGCCAGCGGTGTTGGAAGCGCAGGGGGCAATAATAACGGAACCCTTTTTAATGGTAATAATAACCCTTTTGTTGAATGGACGGTTACAAGATTTGCGGATACGCCTAATGTTTTTATTTATAAAGTTATGGATAAAAATGGATTGGTATTTAATCCTAAAAATGGCGAAATTGCGAAAAGGCCTAATAGTGGGTTAAATCCAAATCCGCCTTTTCTTCAAAACTTACAGGACTACGCTCCTGATACGTTTACAGCAACAGATACGGCAATGACTTTAAAATATCCTCTGGTGCCTTTTCCAATAGCTTCGTTGGGTAATGGATTTAATATGTATTACCGTATTCCTACTCAATTTGTTGCTATTGATAGCACAACTGCATGGGCTAATAATACAGCAGGAAATTTTTATAAAGGCACAGCAGATACTCATTATAAGGGTGTGTATACGCTCGGTAAATTTGATTTTTTGTTTAGAACACCCATGCGGATACAGGTACCCGGGGCTTACTATTTAAAAGTGAAACTTCTAGATGTTACCCATAGATGATAATATTAATGAATTAATATTTGGAAAACTATCTCATATAGCAAGTAGAAATAAGAAGTTGGTAGCTGAAAGGCTGCCAGCTTTTTTAATTAATCAATTGTAAAACTTCAGCTTAAAGTGTAAAAATTATTTAAAGTTTTAAAATAATTTTAATACTGGTAACCCATCTTTTAATATTAAAATATATTATATGCGATATTTTTGAAAGTTCTGGGCTGAGTATAAATTAGATTCTGTAGAAAAAGTACCAAAATACAGGGTACTAAATTTTACAATGAATTATTATATTGAGTTATGATTGTTTCGAAAAAAGAAGCATCCAATTTTTAATTTATTTTTATAAAGTAATTGATAATAAATTATTTGTGACTAAAAAAATAGTCCCTGCAGCTCCACATAATGAGAACTTTGGCAACTTTTTAAAGCAGCGCTTTTTATTTCGTACCCAAACCATCGCTGTATATTTAAAAAAGGCAAAGGTTAACTGATTTCTGAACAATGCAAGTAACCTTTAGTTTTCATGATTATAATTGAGAATCAAAAGGGAAACCAGAATGTACTCTTTATTCTTAGTTCAGTTATTTACAACCCTTCATTTTAAAAGCACCTATTCGGGTTGAATAACTCTTTGCATTCTTTTTTAAATAATCACCAACATACCAAATGGTGCAATCATCCATGGGGTCAACAGCTGTTTGTGTATAGTCTTCCCAGCGCAGTGTGGTTGTTTGTGCTGCTTCACCCTTAATTAAAATGGTTTCTTTCATTGTAAGTAACCCTTTTTTGTCTTTTGATAACCTGCCTGCAAAACGTTGGCCAGGAAAATCAACAGGTCCTCCAAATGAATAACCAATGCCAATATTCCCTTTCTTATCCATGGCCGGACTAGCCATCCACCGGTAATTTCCTTCAGGTGCATAGGTACCCTGCTGAAATAAATTTACATTACCTGTTTCATTGATGCGGAACTCATACCATCTTACTCCGCCACCGTTTAAAGTATTCACCGAATGCACGGCAACAATTGATTGTATGCCTCTTATATTTCGATAAACCAAACGGGCCATAATTTTATCTCCCTGTGCATCCAGTCTTTGTTCTGTACCCGGTTGGGGAACAGCTTTCGTTAATTGTCCGCCTCCTAAATAGTTGTATGGTTCTACCTGTATTTTTACAGGCCCTTCCAGCTTTGTTTTGGATGGATCTTGCCAGTCAACATGATATTTCCATACATAGATGCCATCATCTCCTGTAATATTTTTTAATTGTGTTCCACCGGTGGCCATCATAATATTTGGAGCACCGGACGGAGGCAATTCTTTTCCATCAAGGTCGGCATTGATGAAAAAGTTTACATCCTTTACAATAAAAGATTGTTCGGTTGCATCTTGTCCCTTCAGCATGTTATTACGGTCCACTACATAGGCATGACGTTCTATTACATCATCTCCGGTGCTGGTTGTGGTATAATAACCGTCGGGCCATACCGTTGGACGTGGATAATCGGGGAATAGGTCGCGTTTGAATTCATAACGGTAATAAGAGCCCAAAGGATCGGAGCTTGTACTTATAGCATAACACATGCAGTAGCTGCCTGTTGTATCTCGGGGACGGTTTTGTCCTTGCCTTCTTGTACTTGTATCGGGTGAAACTGGTTCGGGTTGATATAATGTAACTGCTTCGCCTGGCTGTGGCAATTTTACAATTGTACTATCATTGCGTAATGCAGCTTTGCGGAAAGTTGGCATCACAATGAGCCATCGATTGGCTAGCTGATCGTACCTGATAACGGCATCGCCATTATTCATTTTTTCGCAGGGCCCGCCAAAACCACGAAAAACATTACTGGTACGCACTGGCCCGTAAAGTACCCTGCCATTACTGTTGAACCGTCTTCCTTTTTTTGTAAAGATGGCCATCATAGAGTTAACCGATTGAAGAATATGGTCAGGGCCAACAGCCAGAGAATTATCAGAGGGGTTTCTAAGATTTGCAGATCCCTGCCGGCCTGTAAAACCCACACCCAACCCATCAAAGCTGGCAACCACTTTTGCAGCTTGTTTGTTTCCAAAAAATGTTTGTTCGATAGCGCCCGAACTTTGTTCCTTTACAATGGGCCATATCACATTTATTGGTAGTGCCTTAGTATTTATTGAACTATCCTTTACTACAGAGGAAAGCAAAGAAGAAAGTTGTAAAGAAATATCATGTTTGGATGAACTATTCTCTTTTTCATTTCCGCTAAGTGCCTTTTCATATTGAGCAGTTGCATTATTGGCAGAAAGTGCAAAGATGAATAATTGTAGCAAGCAGATAAACTTCATGGTAGTTGATTTTGAGTCTTTAAATTGAGAAAACTGATAATTGAAGTTAGCTAAAAAATATAATTTTATAATTCTACGATAGCTCTTACATCCATACTAATTTCATACAAACTCAGTCCCGCAGCTACGCATCCAAAATTATAAAAAACGTTATAAGAATATTTTTTTAGCACTTTTTTATGGTTCAGCTTCTGGTTTTTAGCATTCCGATTAAATAACATTACAATAAAATAAAATTTAGATATTTTGAAAAACTATTTACAAAATAAAACAACCTATTCCTTGTTTTTATCCACAAATTCTTTTCTGTATTGTGATGGAGTTATTTTTTTTATCTGCTTAAATTGTTTGCTAAAATGTGCCCAGCTGTTGTAACCACTTTCGTAACAACAATCCATTACAGGTTTATTGGTGTTATTCAGTAATTTACAGGCATGGCTTATTCTTAAGTCCTGCAAAAAATTAAAATAAGTTTTTTTAATATTCTTTTTAAAAAACCGGCAAAAAGTGGGAATGCTCATATCTGCTATTTCAGCTACCTGCTGCAGTGTAACAGGTTCTAAATAATGCTTAAAAGAAAAATCAATAATTTTTTCTATAGCGGGGTTAATATTATTAGCAGGAGAAGAAAAATCCTGAGTCAGCCTTTTAAAACTTATGGAACTGCTCATTTTTTGAAGTGATTGTAATAGCAGATTAATTCTTTCAAATCCCCTGGCAGATTGCATATCAGTTAATATTGCAGTTACTTCTTTTTTTAACTTATTCAATAATTGTATTGCATCATTTTTGTTTAAAAAGGTAAATACATGTTTTATCTCAGGTAATAAAAAAAAAGTTTCGCCAAAAACTTCTTTCTTAAAATGAGCCACAATTGCATCGCCAACCATTTTATGCTGCCGCTTACGAAATGAATGCGGTATATCACTGGCAATAAAATAAATATCGCCGGTTTTATATTCCCCAACATAATCACCAATCATTGCAGTACCATGTCCTTCTGTAATAACAATCAGTTCACATTCCTCGTGTTTGTGCCAGCTTGTTTCAAAATCAGGTGTTCGGTACCTGCGGCAGGCAAAGGAATACTGCTCTTCTACATGTATCTTTTGAATTAAGGTTTTCAATATATTCCCATTTAACTGTACTGATTTTGATTAAAATATCGGGGTTAAAAACTTCTGTTCCTTTCAGGTGTAAGGACCTAAAAGCCGTTATATTATCAAATAATGACCATTAAGTTACTATAAATTGATAAGATAGCATATTTTATTTCAAAAATAGCAGTTGTATACCTTGCTTATTAAATACAAATTTGATATTCGAAACGATTGAGAATATTATTCTAAAATTGCTTTATGCTTTTATTGGGAATTGATTTAGGAACATCTTCTGTTAAAGTATCTGTTACTGATGCTGCCAATGGAAATATTTTGGCATCAGCACAATATCCCGAAGTGGAAATGAGTGTAATAATACACCAACCCGGTTGGGCCGAACAATCACCGGAAGAATGGTGGAATAATGTTCAGCAGGCCATATTAAAAGTAAATGCACTGCAGAAATATAATCCTGCTGATATTAAAGCAATCGGTATCAGTTACCAAATGCATGGATTAGTTTTGGTAGATAAAAACCAAAAGGTTTTACGCAACAGTATCATCTGGTGCGATAGCCGTGCAGTTGAATTAGGTAACAAAGCTTTTGATACTATCGGTCATGAAAAATGTTTATCGCACTTACTAAACTCTCCCGGCAATTTTACAGCATCCAAATTAGCCTGGGTAAAACAAAATGAACCTGAAGTTTATAACCGGATTGATAAAATAATGTTACCGGGCGATTTTATTGCGATGAAATTAACAGGAGAAATTTCCACTTCTGTTGCTGCATTATCAGAGGGTATTTTTTGGGACTTTCAGCAACAGCAACTATCTGATGATGTATTTAATTATTATGGGTTTGAAAAAGCTATAATTCCAGCAATAAAAGAAGTGTTTACTGTTCACGGCACATTAAAAAACGAAGTGGCAAAAAAACTTTCTTTAAATAGTAAAGTGGCAGTAACTTATAAAGCTGGTGATCAGCCCAACAATGCTCTATCATTAAATGTACTTGAGCCGGGTGAAGTGGTAGCCACAGCAGGAACATCCGGAGTAATTTATGGTGTGATAGATAAGCTGGCTTATGATAAAAGATCGAGAGTAAATACGTTTGCTCATGTTAATCATACTGTTGCACAAAACAGACTGGGCGTTTTATTATGCATTAATGGTACAGGTATTTTAAACCGCTGGATAAAAAATATTACCGGTAACATTCTTTCTTACCAACAAATGAATACAGCTGCTGCTTCAATTGAACCGGGCAGTAATGGATTAGTGATATTACCCTTTGGCAATGGTGCAGAGCGTATGTTAGAAAATAAAATTCTTAACAGCAATATTAAAAATATCGATTTTAATATTCACAAAACAGGTCATTTAGTAAGGGCTGCTCAGGAAGGTATTGCATTTTCATTTCGGTATGGCCTGGATATAATGAAAGAAAATGGCATTCAGCCAAAAGTAATCAGAGCAGGAAAAGCCAATATGTTTTTAAGTGAGGTTTTTACCGAAAGTTTTGTAAATGCCACCAATATTCCGGTAGAATTATACAATTGCGACGGTAGTGTGGGTGCGGCAACAGGCGCAGGCATTGGAGCAGGAATTTATGCTTCTGCAAAAGAAGCCTTCAAAACATTTTTACCGGTAAAATTTATTGAACCATCCCAACAGAAATTATATAATGAGTTGTACGAAAAATGGAAGGGATGTTTACAAAAAAATAAAACAAATAACATATAAACTATTCAATTATGCCAGTAATTATTGGAGAAAAAGAATTTTTTAAAGGTATCGGCCCAATAAAATTTGAAGGTCTTGAATCAGACAATCCATTTGCATATCGTTGGTACGATGAAAATAGACTAGTAGGCGGCAAAACGATGAAAGAATATTTACGGTTTGCCTGTGCCTACTGGCACAGCTTCTGTGGAAACGGTGCAGATCCTTTTGGAGCGCCAACTCATCCCCATCCCTGGGATGTAAAAACTGATGCAGTGGAAAGAGCAAAAGATAAAGCAGATGCCGCTTTTGAATTTATCACCAAATTAGGTTTGCCCTTTTATTGTTTTCATGATGTGGATGCAGTAGATTTTACCAATGATGTGGTGGATAATGAAAAAAGATTGCAGGCTATTACAACATACTTGCAACAAAAACAAAAAGCCAGCGGCGTAAAATTATTATGGGGTACTGCAAATTTATTTTCTAATCCAAGATATATGAATGGCGCTGCTACCAATCCTGATTTTCATGTGCTGGCACATGGTGGCGCACAGGTAAAAGCTGCATTAGATGCCACCATTTCTTTAAAAGGAGCGAACTATGTTTTTTGGGGTGGCCGTGAAGGTTATATGAGTTTGCTGAACACCAACATGCAAAAAGAAAAAGAGCATTTTGCAAAATTTTTGCACATGGCAAAAGATTATGCAAGGCGCAATGGGTTTACAGGCACATTCTTTATTGAACCTAAACCGTGTGAGCCAAGTAAACATCAATATGATTATGACAGCGAAACAGTAATTGGCTTTTTACGCCAGTACGATTTACTGAATGATTTTAAATTAAACATTGAAGTAAACCATGCAACATTAGCGGGCCATACTTTTCAGCACGAGTTACAGGTAGCTGCAGATGCAGGTATGTTAGGCAGTATTGATGCAAACCGTGGCGATTATCAAAATGGTTGGGATACTGATCAGTTCCCTAATAATATTACAGAACTGGTGGAAGCCATGCTGGTGATTGTGGAAGCCGGAGGCTTTGCCGGGGGCGGAATAAACTTTGATGCCAAGATCCGCCGTAACTCAACTGATGCAGCAGATCTGTTTCATGCACATATTGGTGGTATGGACACTTTTGCAAGGGCATTGATTGTTGCAGATACTATGCTGAATAAATCTGATTATAAAAAATTCCGCACAGAACGTTATGCCAGTTTTAATAATGGAGCAGGAAAAGAATTTGAAAATGGAAAACTAACATTGGAGGATTTGAGAAATTATGCCGTTGCAAATGGCGAGCCAGCCATAACAAGTGGAAAACAGGAATATTTAGAAAATATTATAAACAGATTTATTTAAAACATGATACAGCAGAAGGCTTTTTTGTTTGATTTGAATGGAACGATGATTGACGATATGCAGTTTCATATAAATGCATGGTATCAAATTTTAAATAAGTTGGGTGCTGCCATTTCATTGGAAGAAACCAAGCAGCAGTGTTATGGTAAAAATGAAGAATTATTGGAAAGGGTTTTTCCAGGCAGATTTTCATCGGGTGAAATAAATGAGATGATCCTCGAAAAAGAATCAAGGTACCAGGAAACTTTTCGGCCCTATTTAAAATTAATTGATGGATTGGATAATTTTTTAAATCTTACTTATGAATCAGGTATAAAAATGTCAATAGGTTCT
>JAYUTC010000301.1:0-8886 GCA_043755395.1 Ferruginibacter sp. | reverse complement strand
CAAGGCATATTAAGCCATGCGTTCCGGATCTTTAATTGTTCCGCATCCGGGTTTTCAAATTCCAGCAAGTGTTCGTCTGTCTTGCTAATCTTTGTTGCAGGGGATGACAATGATACTGTTTCCAATATTCCAGCAGCATTTTTTCTTTTTACTTTTACGGTTAATGTATCGCCTTCTTTTGCTGTATTGGTAAACTTTGCAGAAAGGTCTGAGAAGTTTACAGCGTTCACCTGTTCATTATTGATACTGATGATCTCATCATCTTTTTGATAGCCCATCTTTTTACCAAACTCATTCATTTTGGCAATGCTGGCTATTGTAGCGCTGCCTTTTTCGTCCGGCTTTATGGCAATACTGCCCATTGAAAAACCAATAGATTCTTTTTTAGGTACATATTTAATACCTGCCATACCAAAGAAAGTTTCGTAAGGCAGCATTTCATTTCCTTCTACATATTTGCTAAAGAAAGTTCTTATCTCAGGATAAGTGAGCCGGGTAATTTCGTCAAACAATTCATCATCATTAAAATAATTGGTTGGTCCATATTTTATAGAGAGGTCATGCTTCAGATTTCTTACTCCATAATTTCCTCCAGATAATTTTTCAAGGTAAATATCTAAACATGCATTGATTAGTGCGCCTTTTTGATAGACATTTACATACTGTTTTGCATACTTATCTGCACAGCCCAAGCTTAATACGGTAAATGGCAGCGTATCATTAAAATATTTTTTTGAGATCTGTATCTTTTTTGAAAGCCGGGTTAAATATTCTTCCGGGGTTATCAACCCTTGTGTTACCTGTGTATGATGTGCATCGTATTCAGTGCTTCCTTCGTATAGCCAGAGGTGTTTTGATAAAATTGTTTTATTAAAATTAAATTCCCTCACTTCTTTTGAGCAGATGTTAAGTGGCGTAACGATGTGAAAAAACTCATGCGAAGAAACATCCACTATCTTACTAATAAATTCTTCCTGTGGTGCTTCTGGTAAGCTGTAAAAACTGGAGTAAGAATGCTCCCAGGCACCCTGGCCCTGTACAGTGGGCTGCTCCCCATTAAAATAGTACAGAAAGGTATATTTATTTACCGGAAGTTTACCACCGAGGTAATTCTTTGCTGCGTTTAAAAGACTTTTAAGATTTTCTGCCACAAACTTAGATGTGATGAGTTTTTTGGGAGAATAAACAGAAATCAATACATCAGTTACCCCAACCTTTATGGTGGTGGTATCTGGTATGCAAAACATAATGGGGGAATCATACAAATGATCAGCATTATCACAATGGAAAATATCTGTATTTACCGAAGTGCTTACAGGCACCAACCCGGTAGAAGCATAAAAGTTAGCCGGTCTGCTAAAGTTTAAATCAAAAGGCAGTCTTTTTAACCCGTCAAAATAACCAAATAGGCCACAGGTATTAATGGAAAAATTTTTACCTTCTTCAAAATTAGTACCCGCCATTTCATATACGCTATGCTTAAACTTTGCATCCCAGGTATCTTCCACTGTATATTCCAACCGATACAAGAAATTCGCTTTCTTTATTTTCCAGCTGTTTGAATCTGGCAATGCTGTTACAATAAGTGGCTTGCCAGCTTTATCAAAAGCTTTTACATTGTGTATAAATTTACCAAAGTCGCTATTGGCATAAGTGCCGGGCACAATTTTAGGCATATAAAAAATAACCTCAGCCCTGGTTATTTTAGGAGTTATCAAATTAACCTTTAATTCATCATTGGCAAGTTTTGTAAGATCCACAGCGTATTTGTAATTGGTTTGGGCACTTACAGCAATACTAATTAATAAGGAAGCAACAACCGGCAGCAATTTTTTGTACATCTTAATCCGAAGTTTGAAAATCAAAATTCGCTAAAAAAAATCAGGTCCCATTACCACTCGTCAAATTAATAAGTTGCCTGATTTATAAAAAAAGGTTTTACATTTTTATATTAGGGGGGAAAACGAAAGGCTATTAATAAAAAAAGGGCCAGGATAGACATCCAGCCCAATCTTTTAAATCCAATATCCTTTGAAAAACCATACTACATACGGTGAAAAGCAATAAATGGTTGTTTAAAATGAAATTTAATTTTAGAAAAAAATTTTATGATAATGAAGTGTTTGGAACATTGCAATGAAATTTACTCAGCAAAAAACCAATTAGTCCTTTTTGGATAATCTTGCTTGGCAACATCATTTAAACAAAGAAGATATATAACTATTTAGAGAATAGTGAATAAATTAATAGCATTAAGCCAATTTATTTAATTCTGAATTTAAAAAAAATTTCGTTTAGTCGCAATAATAGAAATAGCTTTTGCGTTACTACATCGGTTTTTCATAGGATATTGGATTTAAAACGGGCTGGATTTCTATCCTGGCCTTTTTTATTTTATAGACCTTTCTGTTGCTATAATAAGCTTCTAAACAAACGTTTCTACCTTATTTTCGTTGCAATTATTCATCACTTACAAGGCTATCCTTCATTTAAAGGTTACCATGCTGGTAAAAAATTCTCTTTACAGGGTATTTAAGTCCTATATATAAGTTGCGGAAGAACAACTTCATTTTAGCTCAGATATCTTCTTTTAAAAAAGTTAATAAAGTGTAAAAGACACAACAAAGTTATTTTCCAAAAAAAATTGTGGCACGGTTTTAGAATTTAAGGTAGGTAGATTAGAACTCCTACCCTCATTTACTAAAAATTAAAAACAATTTATTCACTTAAGAAAATTCATTATTATGAACAGTTCAAATGTTGAAACACCATTTCGTAACGAAGAGCCGCAAAGCAGCAAGGGTAAAAATATTGTAATTGGAGTATTAGCGGCATGCCTGCTCGGCCTCGGTATCTATACCGTTTCAGATAAAAATAAATCTGGCGAACAAATAATGCAGCAGCAAACACAAATTGCAAAAGTATCAGAAGAAAAAACTGATGTACAAAAGAATTTTGATGCATCGCTTGCACGGCTTGATTCCATGTCATCTACTAATACTGATCTTCAGGGTAAACTAACTGCAAAAAACAGCGAAATCGCAAAGGTAAAATCAGAGATCCGCAGTATATTAAATAAGAAAAACGCAACTGCAGCAGAATTAAACAGGGCAAAGGGCCTGATAGCTGATCTAAACGGAAAGATAACTACCATGGAAGCAGATATTGCACGCCTTACTGATGAAAACAAATCATTAAGTGCTGATAAGGTTACTTTAACAGCAGATAAAGAAAAACTTACTCAAGATCTTACTACTACAACTACTGTTAAACAAGAGCTTGAAAAGAAAGTTGATATTGCATCTACATTGAACGCATCAAATATTGTGGTAACACCTATCAATATTAAGAAAGATGGTAAAGAAGATGTTTCAACCAAAGCAAAAAAAGTAGATAAGTTATTAATATCATTTGATGTTGATAACAGGATAGCTCAACCAGGAAGCACTACAGATGTTTATGTATTGGTAATGGGCCCTGATGGTAAATTATTAGCTCCAACTGAGATGGCTTCTTCTACTTTTACTACCCGTGAAGAAGGTGACAAAGCATATACAGCTAAAGTACCTGTAAATCTTGAAGCAGCTAAAAAGAAGAATGTAGAATTTGGTTTTGTTCCAGGTACAAATTTCCAAATTGGAAGTTATAAAGTACAGATTTACCAAAACGGATTTTTAATTGGCGAAGGAACTACTCTATTGAAAAAAGGCGGAATATTTGGTTAATACAATCAATGTTTAAAATATCAAAAGGCATCCTGAAATACAGGATGCCTTTTTTCTTGAATGAATAATTTATCTATAAAATTATTTTTTTAAATTTTTCCAGTTCTGCTTTTTCAATAACAGATAAATCTTCGTGGTTATCCAGTTTTGCTTTATAAAAAAGCACTCTTTTATGTTGAGGATATTTTTGAAGAATGGCTTCAATCAATTCGCCGGAAGTAGTATCCTTTTTAAATGGTTGTGCAATAGTTACCGATTGCGGTGTTTTATCCCGGGTAGCTTTTTTTAAAATAATTGCTTCCAGTGTGGCCAATTTCCCTGGTGGCATGCATGTTACCTTAGATGCTTTATCATAAAGACCCTGCAGTTGTTTCTTACTAAGTCCACCTCTTTCCTGGTATTGAAAAATAAGGCTCTCAATAAATTTTGAGGAGGGGAAAGCTAATTGGGTAGCTTTCAGGATATCCATTGTTACATCCACACTTGGTTTTTTCTTTATGATCATATCACGGCAACTATTAAGTGTAAGCTAAGACAATCCTAAAAAATAATAACAACTTAAAATAAAAGAACCAGGGTGGAAACCCCGGTTCGCTTTTAATCCGTACCCTATGAAAACTCAGGTGAAAGTATAATATATTTTTTAAATATACAACAACCAATAAAAAAAATTCCTGGCGCTATTAAGAATGGTTGGTTCATGGATAGATAAAAGACCAACCTCAATACAACATTTAAAAAATCAGAACCATCCTCTCCGTCGAAAAATCCTGACCATAACCAGGGGTATAAAAAGCATCAGGCAAACTGAAATTAAAAATCCCCATTTATTATGAAGCAATGGAATGGTTTCAAAATTCATCCCGAATATTCCCCCTATAACCGTAGCAGGTGCCAACAGGCAGGTTACTACCGTCATCACTTTCATTACCTCATTCATTTTTAGGTTTACATTACTGAGATAAAGGTCATGAAGGTTCATCATCATATCCCGGTAATTTTCAGCAAGATCGTTAGCCTGTATAATATGATCATACACGTCTTTAAAATATTTTCCTGTTTTTTCTTCTATCAAGTCACTATCGCTTCTTAAGATGCCGTTTATTAGTTCCCTCACGGGGGCAACACTTCTTTTAAGAACGATCATTTCCTTTCTAAGCATATTAATCTTTGCAAGGCTCCGGTTATTAGGGCTTCGCACAATATCTTCTTCCAGGGTTTCTATCTTATCACCTAATTTTTCCATTACCACAAAATAATTATCAACTATCATGTCAATAAGAGAATAGAATAAAAAATCTGCTCCCTGCTGCCTTACTTTGGTATTGGTGAATTTTAATTTTTCCCTCAAAGGATCAAAAACATCCCGGCTTGCGTCTTCCTGGAAACTGATTACAAAATTTTTACCTAATATAATACTGATCTGCTCTGTTTCCACTGAAGAATCCCTTTCATTAAAATACAGCATATTCATCAGGCAAAAGACGAGACCATTTATTTCATCCATTTTTGGCCGTTGACCAAGACTCAGAATATCTTCCATTATCAGGGTATGAATACCATAACGGTTACAGATGGTTTCAACATCCGACTTCCTTATTCCATCTACATTTATCCATGTTACTTTGGGAGAATCGGCATATTGAAAACATTCAGCCACAGAGGAAAGCTCCTGTACATCTATTTCCACAGCATCATAGTCGTACACAAAAATTTTTAAATCTTCCGGCTCTTTTCTTACAGGAACTACGGTAGGATTTACATGCAATACTTTTTTGGTACGCATTAAGTCCAGTGGATTTAATATGTAAGAAAAATAATCACGGGTGCTCATAATTAATTATTTGCAGGAAGTTAAAGATTTAATGATAATTATGCCCAAATTTAAAAATTAACCAATCTACTTTCTCCTGTCCATGCACATTCAGATATAAAGAAATTTGAACAAAGATTACTTAGCTATTTTTATTCCAAAGTAATTTTAAAACTTTCCCCTCTAAAAATACTCTTTCAATATTGGTTTTTATATTATCCTGCTCAGTAAAAATGCGATGAAATTTTATTAAATACTGTTATCTTTTCACGTTTTCATATATTCATAATCTTAAAATTAAAAAATGCTTCAAAAATTTGTCAGGCTTTTTCTGGTGCAGTTTTTTTTTACACAGTTTATTTTTGCACAGAAAACTACACTGAAATACATTGATAAATTTCTGCCTGCAGCAACAGAATTATCAACAGAATTTGGCATACCGGTATCTATAATTTTAGGTGTTTCTATACTGGAATCGGCAAGTGGAACCAGCGCCAACTGTATAGACCTCAATAATTATTTTGGGGTTAAAGGGAAGAATCATTTAAAAAAAAGAAAGACCAAGTACAAACAATATGCGAAAGCTGAAGATTCATTCCATGATTTTTGTGGAATTATATCCAGGAAAAAATTTTATTTAAAATTGAAATATACATCTGATTACAAACGCTGGCTAAATGAAATGAATAAAGCAGCATACGCAGGGGCTAAAGAAAGCTGGGTTAATGCTATTGCCAAGATCATCCGTTATTATAAATTATCAGCGCAGGATGTAAAATATCTACCATAATTTGTTACCCATTTTATGAATTATAAACGGCATATCATCCTGTTCAATGTAGTATTCTTAGTACTGCTATTGTTGAGCAGCGTGCTGTTTGAATGGAAACCCGGAATAGCCGGCAAGAATATAAAACCAATAGAAATTATCTCTGAAGTAAAAAAATATATTCCGCAAAAAAAAGACAGCCTTACTAAACCCGTTACTAAAAAAATCCTTGTTGCTGCAACAAAAGCAATACAAAAAGATTACACTACTTACAAAGGTATTATCAGCGGAAACGATCCTGCAGTTTCGCTGACAAATTTTTATCAAAAACTTTTTGAACTAAAACATAAAAAGAGAAAAAAAATACGCATTGGTTATTTTGGAGATTCCATGATTGAAGGTGACTTTATAACACAGGATTTAAGAGTGATGCTACAGGATATTTTTGGGGGTTCAGGTATTGGGTTCGTAACAATGACCTCCCCGATTGCGGGCTTTAGGGAAACTATTTATAATGGGTTCTCGTCAGACTGGACCGACATCAATTTTAAATCAGATAATAAGAAATCAGCAAAGCTTTTTCTTTCGGGTCATAGTTTTTTTAGTTCAGGTGCAAGTACTGTTACTTACAGGGCCACAAGCAGGCGGCACCTTGATCTTTTTGAAAATGTTTCATTATTGTATGGACAACCAGAAGCTACATCCGCCACAACTATTATTGTAAATGATAAAGAATATTATTTAGATAGTGATAGCCTGCTAAATCAATTAGAGCTAATCCATATTAACAGGAAAGAAATAAAAATCAAGACTGCTGGCACCGGTATCCCTTTTTATGGAGCCGCATTTGAATCAGACAGTGGAATTGTGCTGGATAATTTTTCCTTCAGGGGAATTACCGGTTTGGAGCTAAATTATTTTAGCCAGCAATTTTTGGCAAATATACAGTCAGTAAGGCCCTACGATTTATTGATCTTTCATTACGGCACCAATCTTTTATTTAAACCCCAACTGCATGAATTTGGATGGTATGCTGATATGATGTACCCGGTTTTAAATAAAATAAAAAATGCTTTGCCGGGCACCAGCATGTTATTGATTTCCACATCAGATAAAGGTGGCAGTTATAATGGCGAATGGAAAACAGCCATTGGTGTAAAACCCCTGGTAGATGTACAATATAATATTGCAAATAAAATAGGGGCCGGTTTTTATAATTTATACAATGGAATGGGTGGCGAGGGTACCATTGTAAATTGGGTTCAGGGAGACACCGTATTGGCCCGGAAAGATTACACACACCCTAACCCCAAAGGCGCTAAAGTATTGGCAAATCTCATCTATCAATCTATTATGGACGAATACAACAACTATGAAAAATCTGTTCAGAAAGAAAAATGATACTGTTTTCTTCAAATTAAAATCTGCAGCCAGGATTTTTATTTTATTACTATTTTTTTTCGGAAAAATAAATTCTTTAACCGCAGTTAGTAAAGCAAATGATACTATTCCTCAACCGGCTAATTTATTAGAATTACAAGGAAACATTAATAAGATAAATAATGCTGCAGGCCTGGCAACAATCAAAAGTAAAATTAGAAAAACAGACAGTTCTTTTAAAGTTATCAAAGTACTACATATAGGTGACTCTCACATAAAAGCTGGTTTTCTTTCAGAAACTTTTATTAATAGATTAAATGAATATTATGGCGAGCCATACGGAAGAAATGTTTTTTTTAATGGTCAATCATTTTGTAAAACAGGAACAAAATATTCTGATTATGCTGAGCTGGCTGAATTAGATAAGCAGCTAATACTGGACAAACCGGACGTGGTCATTATTTCCCTGGGAACCAATGATGCGTTTTCAGGATCGTCACGAACTCAATTTTATAATACAGTGCATCACCTGGT
This sequence comes from Ferruginibacter sp., assembly GCA_043755395.1. Taxonomy (GTDB): domain Bacteria; phylum Bacteroidota; class Bacteroidia; order Chitinophagales; family Chitinophagaceae; genus Ferruginibacter. The sequence goes on along the minus strand of JAYUTC010000301.1, from coordinate 665 downwards.
GAATAAAATTAAAACGCTTTCGCCTGCAAGTGCATTGCTTTTAACCACACCGCCTGATGCATTAAAGAAAAATAAAAGAACAGGTATTTATGAAGTATTGCCAGATTTGCAATACGTAGTTTCGGTAATTGTACAGTACGCTAATGATCATCACCTGGCTTACTGGAATTTACACCAGGTAATGGGAGGAAATTATTCTATTAATTTGTGGGTAGTAAAAAAATTGGCAGCGGCAGACAGGATACACTTTACACCAAAAGGATATACTGTTATTGGAGAAATGCTTTTTGAAGCCCTTAAAAATTGTTTGTAAATTAAAATGCTTAACCAGGTTATCAATCATCTGCTCCTGTTTACACTTGACTTTGATAAATTGATCAAAGAGCTTTTGTATAATCCAAAAGAACCATTGCTTTTTAACAGTGGTTTTTTTATATGGTACTTTGCTTTCTTTATTATTATCTATTCCCTGGTGGCATCCAGCCGGAATGGAAGGATACTAACATTTGTTTTCTTTTCACTGTATTTTTTTTACAAGGCCTGTGGCTGGTATGTAGGATTAATAATCCTTACAGCCGTGGTGGATTTCTATTTATCCAATTCGATTTATACAACCAATAACACAGCTAAGAAAAAGGGGTTGCTTGTATTAAGTATCATCTTCA
>JAYUTC010000300.1:0-8960 GCA_043755395.1 Ferruginibacter sp. | reverse complement strand
TACCATCCCCAAGCCAAAATCTTGTGTGCTGAAGGAGTAAGTGACTTTCTCTAATTCTTTTTTATCACTTGATAAAAGTTTGCCCCAGTTATCAGTACCATCTTTTTTGCTCCATGATTGTATAATACAATTTTGTGGGTTGATAGTAATATTATTTCCACTGATTTGATAAGTGCCCGTTTCTTTGGTTAACAGCAATTTATCTAGCTGGAACCTGAAGGTTTTAATATGAAAACTATAAGTGCCATTAGCATTAAAAATATATTGAGTAACGATGCTACCTTCATTAATATGCATATTATAAGTGGATGCAATTGTTGTGCCTACTCCCCATGTACCAAGGATAGCGGCGTTATTATTAGTTGCTGTTTGTTGTACCGGTTCCTTATTCATTGCTTCCATTGGTATTTGATCTCCATTAGGTAATTCAATTGCCGTATTATTAACAGAAATTGGGGCATAATACCAGGCATTGCTGAAAGTAGTATTTCCACTGAAAGGCCCATCTCTTTGTGTTACATTACCAGCCTGCAATACCAGGTTCCATAATTTTATGCCGGAGAAATAATATTTTGTGAACGTGTATGTTACTTTTTCCAATGTTCTTTTTTGGCTTGATACGAGTTTGCCCCATTTATCACCTCCGGCTTTTTTACTCCATTCCTCTATTATACTTTTTTCTGGATTTACGCTGATATTATTACTGCTGATTTGATAAGTGCCGGATTCTTTTGTTAAAAGAAGGCTGGAGGAAGTATATTGAAAAGCTTTGATTAAGAAAGTATAAGTGCCATTTGCATTAAAGGTATATTGTCTTTGGGTATAGCCGTTAATGCCATTGTTCACTCTGTAGTCCGACTGGTCACTTACGCTGGCTGCCCAAGTGCCAAGGATGGAATTTTTATCATCATTAACAGCAGGAGCTTGCTGTGAAGTGGTTTCTGGTTTTATCAAATCAACAGAAGATAACAATGCCTCAATATCTTTAATGTAAACCTTACTGTTGGTGGTAGCAACAATACTAACACACCTTTCAAATCCACTCATAGTGGCAAGCATGGCCATTGCTTCATTATTGTTAAAAATAAATTTCCCTGCGCCTGATTTTATTTTCCAGCCAGCCGCTTCCTGCACCTCATTTAGTTGTGGAGGTTCAGTAGGCTTATAATTTTTTATAACCAGTTCCTGCCATTCACTTTCAAAATCCTGGTCAATACTTCCCTTGCTGAGGGTACTCTTTACAATATTAATGCGGCACCAGTTTTTGGTTGTATTATTTATAATGGTATAGCTGGTTATATTTTCAGTTACTTCTTTTTGCCATGCCTTTGGAGGGGTGTAAGAAACAAGGTCAAAAGTTTCTTTTTGTGCAAGTGATATTACAGCAGAAACACAGCAGACAAGGAAAAGAATTGTTTTTTTCATTAAAATAATTTTTGTATAAAATTATACTCAATATTTATTTTTCTTCACATATGGTCCATCTTATAGAATTAAATTCTGAAAAACACCAGTTACCACTTATTAAATAAGCCATCGTTCCAGCATAAGTTTTAAAAATAGATTTTGCAACATCTTTCTTCTCCAGTAAATAATCTTCGCTCATTGATTTTGTTAAGGTTTTACTGGCACCAAAAATGACCGGCGACATAACAAACAAATATTCATTGGCCTGATAACTACTTGCCCTTGTTTCAGCATATCCAAAGCCAAGTACCGCAAAAGATGTTGCTTCCATTTTCAGTTCATAACTTTTTCTTACATGCAGTTTTCTTACATCATCGGGCAATGTGCCTGGTATTGTGATATTATTTCTTAAAAAACCGGATAACTCATTTTTCCCTGCGGCAGCACCCCATCCATTAGCTTTTAAATAACAATTACCATACTGTCCGGCGCCTCCACTGATAAGGCCGGATGTTCCGTTTATTTCTCCGGCAGCATTATTGCAAACGTCTATACATTTATCTTCTGGCAAAGGAGGTAGTGCAGGTGGGCCGTTTTTAGAAAAAGACTTGCTAATCGAAAAATTTAAATAAGGTTGAAACTGGATAAAACTGCTGATGGCATCAGGAAAGGCTTGTTTTATTTTTTGCTGATATAATATTTCATCAACTTTTGCATTGGCCCATACTTCTTTAAAAAAAGAGGCATATTTTTCTCTGATTTTTTTTGTTGCAGCATTTTTTTCCTTACCGTTTTTTGCAGCATTCATCATTTTAATATCCTGCTGGTATGCTTTATAGTTTCCGGTATTATCTTCATTCAGGTATTTTTCAATTTGCTCTTTTACCGGCTTAACCAATTCATTAATTGTATTGATTTGTTGCTGTGTAACAAGCGATTGATTTTTCTCTTTTTGTGCTACTACGGGTAGTATAACAAAAAACGACAGTGAGGTTATGCAGATCCATTTTAAAATTATTGAAGATTGCTTTTTCATTTATTTAAGATTATAAGGTTTAAGTATATGGTTGCCGGAAACTTTTATTTATATTCCATTTTCTGCAGTAAAAGTATTTATACTGGTGGTATATTTCTATCCTGTAAAAAAGGGATATTTTTTACTTTTACGACCCTGCCAGCGAATTAATCCTTTGTTATTTTAATATTGCTGATATAATACTTATCATTCTCTCCTGAGTTGTAACTATAAAATGACAGGGCATTGAATAAATGAGCGGCAGGTATTGCTTTTTCATACTCCGCTATTTTGGTATTATCAATAAACACCTTCAACATTTCTTCTTTCTTTTTTATAGTAACAAGGATGTGATTATTTTTTTTATTATTTGAAAAACCGGGAGCAACAAATGAATTAGAGCCATTTGAATAACCCGGCGGAGACGGGAATTTTGTTTCAAGAGATGCATCTCCATCTCTTCCATCATAGCCGGGGCGAAGTCCCAAATCCAAAAATGATTCTTCATTACCCGGAGAAGTTTCTTTAGCCAGTTTGAAATGTAGTCGTTTGGCCCCCCACGTAAAATTTTGAGCAACTACCAATTCGAAACTCAAAGTGAAATTTTGTGGTAATGGTTTTTTAATCTGCCCGGATGTTAGTGTATAGTCTGCCACTACAGCCCAGTTACCTTCTAACCCATCCGGCTTGGTAATAACACTGCTGCTGCCATTTGAACCTAATGTACTTTTCCAGCCAATTGGTTTTTTACCAACACTAGTGGTAGAAAAATCTTCAAAGAAAAAAATGTTTTTATCTGCATTGTTTTTCTTAGTTGCTTCCGATGCCTCTGAAACTATTACTGCTTCTTTGTAGGCAGGAGAACGAAATGGTTTATAAGAAAAACCTTTTACTTTCTCAGGGTTAAAAAAATAATTATAGACAAAATCAAAATTAAAATTATTCAGTATTGATTCATGTAAGTGTAGAAAATACGGCTGTCTTTCCATTCCCAAGTCCCACCTGATAACAAGCCACTGCGGCTGGTCTGTTTTGCAAAGTTCACGGGTTGCTTGTTTTACTTTTAAAATAGGAAAGGTGGCCTCTGTTCCTTCCTTACCATAAATGTCTTTGCTGTCAAACATATCATCATAACCTTCTGTTGCATTTACAAATGTTTGGAGAGTGATTTGCGTTCTGGAAAGTTTCATTTCAGCAATACTGTTCCATTTACTTTTATATTTTTCTTTAAGTCTTGCCAGATTTTTTTGAGCCTTAGAGAAATTTTCGGCCGATACAGATTCTATATTTTGCCATACTGGTAATTGCTTTTCCACCTGTGTGAAAAACTCACCAATTGTCACTTTTTCAAAAGGCAGTTCCTTGTCTTTAGTCATAATAACAACATAGCAGTTATGAGGTATGTAAAAATGTTTATACGCTGAAAGGTTTTTGTGATTAGTAAATCCCATTAAACCACTTGCAGCTATGTCATCCGCATTATATCCTTTTGAATTCCCAGAGAAATCGGGTAGTACAAAATAATATTCTTCGGTACTTGAAATAAAAGATACCGGATTGCTGATAGATTCCAGTCCATTAGCCTCAATGCGCCAATCATCTGCAAGGTTGTTTTGCGGTACAAATTTTCCCTGTGCATCTTTTTTTAAAAACATATACATTTTTGACTGGGCACCATACAAATGCGGCAGGGCATGCCGATGTGTATTTATTGCATTGCCCAACCGGCTATTTGTACTGCTGAATGTTGGTATGTAATTTTGATAATAAGTCGCATCTCCCAAGCAACCCTTGGGCAGATAAGATTGCTGCATCCATTCTACAAACTGCTGGCTATAGCCAATTTGTTTGGCGCTGTAAATTCTATTGCCAAGTTGTTTTCCTTTTGGCGCTGTAGTATGGTTTCTAATTGTCATCCAGCCAATATCTATATCGGCAATACTTTCAAGTTTAAAGCCAATGCGATCAACGTATATGGGTTGAGCCTGCGAAGTGAGGGCAACGGCTACGAGTGCAACGAGAATTATCTTTTTCATATTATAAAAATTATAGAATTGAAATTCAATTTTACCATTCAGACATTTTTACACCACTCAATACACCCGTGCCACTTACTGAACCATGCCAACTGATAAGACTTGTTCTACTCTCCACACCTATCTCTACCGATTTGCCCACGGGGCCTACTTTTATACCAGCCGATGCTTCTGCTTTTGTTACAAGGTTTACATCACCAATACCCTTAGGGCCTATTTCTATTTCAATAGCTTCAGTTATGGAGGCACCAACTTTTACCGGCCCTGTGGAAATGCCTACTCCGGTTTCTATGCCGGTTGATACAGTACCTTTCCAGTCCTTTATATTTTTGTTGGGGTCTAATTCAATATTAAATTCGCCACCAGCAAAGATTTCCACACCTAACGGACCTATAGGGACCTGCGCACTTATTTTTGGTTTCAGTATAATGGTGCCGCCAATGTAGTTCTGCCCCAGTTCTCTTTCGATATATTTTATTTTGCCCAGGTTGTAAGTGGTAGTGCTGTGGCTGCAATTGGTTTCTGTTACAACTACTATAAAATTTGTTTTGCTTTTGTACTCACAGGCTATATCATCAAATTCGGCCAGCTTAGTTGGTTTGATTTCTTTTTCTTCAACACAATCTTCCGCAACTTCATAGCCTCCTGCTGTTAGCAATGGCCGGTATTCTCTGAGTTTCTTTAACCAGTCAATCATCAATTCAAGTTTAATGATTTCAAATTGAGTTTCGTGGGTACTGGTATATTGCGACCAATAAGCCATGTCGTTGGAAAAAAATTTAAAGAACCTCAAGGCCTGATCATTGTAAACTTTTTTTAGGGTATTACATTTATTTAAAAAATCACTTTGTGCTATGACGTGGTCTTCGCAAGGTGCTTCGGGTGCCGCTCTTTTTCGGTTTTTTTGTAGCTCATCCAATTTGGTTCCTAATTCAATAAACATTGCACCCAATTTTTTCAGTTCCGTTTCTTTTTGCCTTACCACCACTTGCAGTTCCAGTGATGCTTTGGTAGCATAAAGTGGTTTTTGAAACGTAACAGGTATTGTGCCGCCTGTGTTAATAGCCTGCATACTCTGCGTCATTGATGATTTTATATTTTGTTCATATTTTACACTGGCCTCGGCCAGCTCTTTTTGTAGTTGAGCAATTTTTGCCTTGCAATCGTTGTCAAAATCTTCCCATTGGGGTATTAGTGCTTTCAACTCACTTACCGATTTTGGATAGTCGGGCTGCCGGAAACGGTCAAGACCCAATGGGTCGGCACTGGGTTTAAATGGTAGCCTTACATCTGCTCTTGTTAATTTATATCCGTGTTTACTCAGCTTTTCTTCTTTTTCGTTCGTATAGCTATGCTTAATGGATTTTTTCAAAGCTTCAATTGCTTTTGAAATGTTACCCCTGCTTTCTTCAATCGCAGCTTTAGTTAAATTGGCTTGCGGATGATAAGCATAAATGCGAATGGCACTGTCTAAATATTTTTCTGCTTTTGCAATTTCACCTAATCCAAACCATGCTTGCCCCAGATTATTAAGCAGCGTACTGTTTTTTGGATACCTGGCATTGAGGTTATTGAGAATGGGAATGGCCAGGTGCTGTGCACCTTGCATAGATAGCATAGCCGAATAGTTACTGAGGTTATCAGTGTTGGCAGCATCTGTAGCGCATATTTTTCCAAGAACATATAAGGCTATTTCCGGCTGACCCGCCACCCAAAAACCCATTACCATATTAGCTGCTTCAACAGAATTTTTACTGTTTGATTTTATGTAATCATACACTGTATTGCCCATTGATACCACTGCAGGCTCAAGGGCCGGTGCTATTTTATTTTGTATGGCAGTTATATAAGATTGCATTTTAACGTTTGTAACTGCTTTGGGTATGGTGGCAATGCGGGCAGCATCTCTTTTAGGAACTATACGGTTTTCGTTTTCAAAAGCATCCGCCAATTGTTTGTCAGTAACTTTTGGAATACTTTTCATTGATGGCATTTTTATTCCCATGCTGTCCATCATCTTTTTATCTTCAGGATCCATGTTATCCAATTCTTTCTGTGCTTCTTTCATCATCTCCTCCATTTCTTTTTGGGTAGGAGGCTTTTCTTTTTCAACAGGTTTTTTTCCGGGCTGAGCAAATACCATATTTGCTGTAAGTAAAATGGCAAGTGTAAAAAAATATTTTTTCATTTTTTTATTTTTATAAGATGAAGATTTTTTGAAAATTTCTCTGTCACCCCTTTAAAACTTTTATCACTCATTTCAAATACAATGCAGGCGGTTATCTTATCCTTTCGGAAAGTATTAAGCATTACAACCGCTTTCTTTTTATTTTGATAAAAATTGCCAATGGCTAATGTTGATGCCCAACCATCCCACAATTGTTCGGTTAATATGCGGAGAGGTTTTTTGTTTGCTTTGGCCAATCGTTTTACCACTTGTTCGTTCCACTGACTTAATACATCTCCTGTAACATCATAATTGGCGGGCATGCTTTTATATAAAGTTATTGTACAGAAACTGGTATCACTATTTGTTAAATTAAACTGTACTCTTGATGGTAATTCACTTTTAGTGAAAAATTCCGGTTGTTGATAAGTGAATACATCAAAGCTGTCCCTTTGGTTTAAAAATTCCGCAGTAATAGTTTGTGATTTTGCAGAATAAGGCAGAACAAAAAAACAGGACAAAACGAAAAAACATATTTTCATAGAGTAGTTTTTTACTTTTAATACTTCTTATTTTTTGCTTCAGTAATATTTTTACTTTGATAATAGCAGGTATTACCATAGCGAAAAAACATTACAGAAATATAGGAATATGTGCCCGGTTATTTTCTTTTGTTACTTCCGGAATGGGTGAATAGTAATTCATCAGTAACACATATACAGGCCTTGGCGTTTTAGAAATAACCATATTGAAGCAGGAATAACTTACTGTCGTAGATGCACCTGGTTCTAAATTAATATATGAGAGACCTGCGGTAGTACCACAAGCAGAAGTATAATGATTAGTGAAACTTATATCCTGCGTTTTAGCTATCGACACTTCATTACTTAGCCTGCCCTCGATAGATATATTACCCATACTTATAGCAGCGGTTCCATCATTTTTAATAGAGCAGGTGATAGTTAGGGTATAGGTATCAGTTCCGGTTAAAGTGGCAGTAACGTTAGCAGCTGTAAATTTTAAATCGAGCAACTTCGGCGCCGGAATGTTTTTTCCTGCCTGCTGTAGCAGTGTAACAGGAATATTTTGTTTAAGAGGGTCAGCGGATTTCTCTACTTTCTGTGAGGTTGCTGTACTTATTGTAAAAGCCGCAAGAAGGGTGATAAATAATAATTTTTTCATGATTGTTTAATTTTAATTTATTAAAAAATTTAGTTCTCATATTAGAAAACCAAAACTGATTTACCTCTTAATTACTACAATTTGTTAGATAAAAACCCTTACTCCTGTTGCTGCAATTTGAATGTCTTTCTGAAGCTCTTTTTTCACCATCTTTTTTTCTGGGATGAGTATAGAAGGTTCTATACCTTCAATGGCAATTCTTTTACCTACTATATTTTTTGGAACCATAAATCCGTTGTCTTTTGTTCCAACGGTTACTATAGTCCCATCATCTTTTTTTACCCAAATCGTCATACAATCATCTTCGCACCACTCAACTTTTACTACTTTACCGGTTATATTTAATTGACCTTTAATTGGTTTAGTATTGCCCATAGCAGTCCCTTTATAGTTCCCAAACGTTTTACCTTTACCCACATAGATATCATCTTCGGTTTGCTGGGCATTTACAGCAAATGTGAAAAAAAGGACTGGGAGAATAAATAATGTCTTTTTCATGAAGTGAGTTTTATGAATTTTATTGATAATGTAAAAATGTGGACTCTGCTGCGGTATACCTATCCCTGAAAAACAGGATATTTTATAAAACTGAAAAAATCATGGAAAAAGGGGAGGGATTATGGTATTGATGTTTCTTTAATTTGTAAGATGGATTTAAAAGTTTATTTTGAAGTATGAGAAAAATTGTTTGTTTAATACTATTTATTGTTTCATCTGTTTTGGTAAAGGCACAGATTGAGAAAAGAGATAGTCTGTTAAAGCTGCTTTTAACTGCAAAAGAAGATACGGGTAAGGTGATGTTATTGCTAAAGATTGCAGATTTTTATGAAGCCAGTAACCAGGACTCTTCCATTTATTATTTAGAAGAATCAAAACGATTGTCTGGTCCGTTGAAATTTAAACAGGGGTTATATCATTACTATGCACAAAGTGCTATTGTCTCTTTTACAAAGGGGAATTATGATATTGCCTTGCAACAAAGTAATGAAGCTTTGGTAGTAGCCAGACAATTGAAAGATTCAAATTTTGTTATCAATACACTTGCAAATACCGGTATTGTGTATCAATACCTTGGCCGGTTTGATAAACAGCTGGAATACTCTTTGCAGGCCCTGGAGCTTTTAGAAAAAAGAAATCAGAAGGAAAAACTCAG
>JAYUTC010000299.1:0-9009 GCA_043755395.1 Ferruginibacter sp. | reverse complement strand
TTTTTAATTAATCTCCTCCGTTTTCTCCGTCAGGGGTTGAGAATTGAACTACCACTTCTTCTCCGGTCTCTTAATCAACCCTAACGAAAAAACGATATAATAGAAAAACATCCAGATATCAAAAAATAAAAACCATGGATATAAATCTTTTTCATGTAGTTTTTTCATACATAAATAAAATACAACTATTTGTACAATAAAGCGGATACTAAATACCACCATTGCAAATTGCCAGCCATAAAATAAAATACTTAAAACAAGTAAAGGATAAAATAAAAAATGCGAAAAAGAGTATAACCCAAGTAAAAATTTATGAATCGGTTTATAATATTTGGCTGTGCTGTAATGGCGGGTTTTTTGTTTTAACCATTGGCTAAAAGTTTTTGATGGTTCACTTAAAGTAAAGGTATCTGCATCAATATTAATTTTTGTATTTGTAGCAGTAGCGGCAGTTTTAATAAAAAGATCATCATCGCCGCTGGCAATATTATTATGTGCAGTGAATCCTTTATGTCTGAAAAAAACTGTTTTCTTGTAACTCAGGTTTCTTCCTACACCCATATAAGGTTTACCAGCTAATGCATAGGAAAGATATTGTATAGCGGTATGAAAAGTTTCCCATCGGATAAGCTTATTCAATAAATTGTTTTTTTTATGATATGCGCCGTATCCTAAAACAATTTCGGTACCATCATCATATGTTTGTTGCATTTTGTCAATCCAAAATTCACTTGCAGGAACACAATCAGCATCAGTAAGCAAAACAATTTCATATTTAGCAGTTTTAATTCCTACACTTAAAGGAAATTTTTTGCCCGGAATAAACTTTGCTTCTTGTTTTAACTCTACAACATGCAGCTGTTTGAAAGTTTTTTGAAATTCTTCCAGCAAATATTTACTGTCGTCAAACGAATTATCATTTACCACAATTACTTCATGTGTAGTGCGGTATTGTTGAACTAGTGAACCCGGAAGATTTTTCGCTAAATTTGCGGCTTCATCTCTGCTGCAAATAATAACCGAAACAGGATGTGTTTGTGATGTAGCTTTAGCTTTTGATTTATATAAAGCCAAACGTAAGAAAAAGAAAATATAATAATAAAGCTGTATCAGGGTGATAAGGCAAAAACTATAAAAAAATAGCTGCCCCAATTGGGTAAAATTCATGGGGCAAAAATAACAGTAAATACTAATTATCTAAAAAACGTTTTATAGCCTCATATTAATACAGATTATTGTCCCTTTTCTGTCAAAATTTGTGTATTCTGTGGCTCAACTTCTTAAATTATGACAGCACTACAATTTGATTTACAACATACCGATACACTTACTAAAGCAAGGGCAGGAAAAATTACTACTGATCATGGTGAAATAGAAACTCCCATATTTATGCCCGTTGGTACTGTAGGAAGTGTAAAAGCAGTAACACAGCAGCAATTACACAATGATGTAAAGGCACAGATAATTTTAGGAAACACTTACCATTTATATTTAAGGCCCGGCTTAGAAACTTTAGAGGCAGCAGGGGGGCTGCATAAATTCAACGGTTGGGATAAGCCTATTTTAACTGATAGCGGCGGCTACCAGGTTTTTTCTTTGTCTAACAACAGAAAACTTACCGAAGAAGGAGCTTTGTTTCAAAGTCATATTGATGGAAGCAAACATTTATTTACCCCGGAAAATATAATGGATACGCAGCGCATTATTGGTGGCGATATCATTATGGCATTTGACGAATGCCCGCCTTACCCAAGCGATTATAAATATGCAAAAGATTCAATGGCATTAACACACCGCTGGTTACAAAGATGTTTTAACCGGTTCAATTCTACTGAGGATAAATATGGGTACACACAAAATTTATTTCCAATTGTACAGGGTAGTACCTTTAAAGATTTACGTACTGCCTCAGCAGAATTTATTGCATCGCAAAATGCAACCGGCAACGCCATTGGTGGCCTTAGCGTTGGTGAACCTGTTGAAATGATGTATGATTATACAGAACATTGTTGCGATATATTGCCCGCCAACAAACCTCGTTACCTGATGGGTGTTGGCACTCCCTGGAATATTTTAGAATGTATAGCGTTAGGCATAGATATGTTTGATTGTGTAATGCCCACCCGTAACGGCCGAAACGCTATGTTATTTACTTCTAAAGGCATTATTAATATTGACAATAAAAAATGGGAAAAAGATTTTTCCGTAATTGATAATGGTATCGATTGCCCGGTGAGTAATTTTTACAGTAAAGCTTATCTACGTCATTTAATGAAAGCCAAAGAATTTTTGGGTTTAACTATTGCAAGCGTACACAATTTGGCTTTTTATTTATGGCTGGTAAACCAGGCACGTAATCACATCATTCTTGGGGATTTTAAAAGCTGGAAAGATGAAATGGTGGTACAACTACAACAAAAACTTTAACAGTTTTGGCACAATAATTGAAAATTTGAATAGGCAGTTTTAATTTTTATCTTTAATCCCGGTTTAATAATTTACAAATGATGAAAAATATATTTTCCACTTCAATAGGGTTACTATTTTCATTAATGGTATTTTGCCAAAATGGTACTGTTCAAAATGCTGCTATACTCAAAGATGCCCCGGTAATTGTGTCAATGACGGATTTTAAAAACAATGTTTTGAATAATGAGATTGTTGTTTTTAAAAGTAAACTTAATGGTAAAGAATATGAAGGCCTTACTGACGATAAGGGTAAATTTTCTACACGGCTGCCATCGGGCGATACGTACGAAATATTTATTTTAGGGTTTAAAGATTCTGCCAGTTATAATTTTTTAGAAATTCCTGCACTTACCGGCAATGCCTATTACAAAAATCCCTTTGAAGTAGAAATACAACATTTACCTGCAAAAAGTTTTGTTTTAGATGACTGTAATTTTGAAAGCGGTAAAGCAACGCTGGAGGAAAGTTCTTATAATGTACTGGATGAATTAGTTGCTTATTTGGTTCGTAAAGATGATGAACGAATTGAAGTTGGAGGCCATACCGATAATGTTGGCACAGCGCCAAGCAATCTTATATTATCGCAAAACAGGGCTAATACAGTAAGAGCTTATTTGTTAACAAAAGGTATTGATCCTTTAAGGGTAACAGCCAAAGGTTATGGAATGAGTAAACCTGTTGCTTCAAATGCTACGGCTTCGGGTAAAGCACAAAACAGAAGAACTGAAGTGACGATTTTAGAATAATATTTTTTATAATGATGAAATAATAATCCCGCCTCATTTAGGCGGGATTATTATTATAAAAAGCTTTGTTATTTACTCGCTCTTAGGTTCTTCTTTAGTTTCAGTTGATGCAGTATCTGCAGCATCACTTTCCATTTTAGCCTTTAAATTAGCTAAAACACCTAAATCACCTAAAGTTGATTTTTCTACTTTGCTTTGTAGTGTTTTTACAGCTTTTTTGGTTACTTCAGCATCTGCTTTCTTTTCTTTAAATTCAGCCTGCTTTACTTCTTCAATAACCTGTTCCCAAATACGGGTATGGCTTAAAACAATTCGTTTATCATTGCGATCAAATTCAACAACCATAAACTGGGCAGTTTCATCTGCACCAATTGTTTTTCCATCTTCCTTAGCTAAATGGCGTGCAGGAGCATATCCTTCCAATCCGTATGGCAATTGTACAACAGCACCTTTATCATCTTTTTTAACTACAGCACCATCATGCACACTTCCAACCGGGAAAGTTGATTCCAGTGTATTCCAGGGGTCTTCTTCTATTTGCTTATGACCCAGTTGTAATTTACGGCCTTCCTTATCAATATTCATAATTACAACATCGATAGTTTCTCCAACCTTAGTGTACTCATTAGGGTTATTGAAACGCTTTAACCAGCTTAAATCACTGATGTGAATCATGCCGCCAATACCTGTTGATAATTCAACAAAAACACCATACGGAGTAATATTTTTTACTACACCTTTATGCTTACTGTTTTCAGGAAAAATGGTTTCAATAGTACTCCATGGATCTTCTGTCATTTGTTTGATAGAAAGACTCATTTTACGGGTTTCTTTATCAAGTGTTACCACTTTAGCTTCATACTCATCATTCAATTTAAAGAATTCTTTAGCATTGATAGGAGTATTAGCCCATGTAATTTCACTCACATGCACCAAGCCTTCAACACCCGGCATAATTTCTAAGAATGCTCCGTAGTCTTCAATATTTACAACTTTACCTTTTACAATTTCACCTTCTTTTAATCCTTCTGATAAGGTATCCCAGGGGTGAGGGGTTAATTGTTTTAAACCAAGGCTGATACGTTTCTTGTCATCATCAAAATCTAAAACTACCACATTCAGTTTTTGATCCATCTTTAATACTTCGGTTGGATGGTTAATTCGTCCCCATGAAATATCGGTAATATATAATAACCCGTCTAAGCCGCCAAGATCAAGAAATGCACCAAAGTCGGTAATATTTTTAATTGTTCCTTCCAATACCTGGCCTTTCTCCAGTTTACCCATAATCTCAGCTCTTTGTGCTTCAATATCACTTTCAATAAGTGCCTTATGAGAAACAACAGCATTTTTAATGGTCTCATTTATTTTAACCACTTTAAATTCCATTGTTTTGTTTACAAACTGGTCGTAATCTGTAACAGGCTTAACATCAATTTGAGAACCTGGTAAAAAGGTTTCCATACCAAATACATCAACTATTAAACCTCCTTTGGTTTTGCTGGTAACTAAACCGGTAACAATTTCACCAGTTCTGTGAACTTCCATAATTCTTTCCCATGCTCTTGTAGTACGGGCACTTTTACGACTTAAATGTAAGTTGCCTTCTCTGTCTTCTTTTTCCACAACCATTACTTCAATCAAATCTCCGACTTTTACACCACCTGGAATATCTCTGAATTCATTCAAAGAAATTAAGCCATCACTTTTAAATCCAATATTTACTACAGCATCAGTTTTGGTTAATGATTCCACAGTTGCCTGTATCATTTCACCGTCATTAATTTGTTTAAACGTATTATCATAAACAATATCATACTTTGCTTTTTCATCAGTAGTATAACTTGTTACGTTACGTTTGTCAACACTCCAGTCAAAATCATCATGAGCTGTTGCAATGGTTTCTGCAACCGGAGTTTCTACAGGCACATTTGATATCGCAGCAGTTTCAGCTACTTCTTCCGAAGCCGATCCTTCCTGTGCATCTGCGTTTAATTGTTTAATAATAATGAAAGACATAAAATAACCCGTGGTTTTTTAAACGGGAGGGCAAAGTTACAGAAATATGACCGATTTTAAACGCTAAATGTTATTACTTTTTGTTATGACTAATGATTAAAAATACAGGATTTGTTTTTTTGTATAAAATAATGGTTACTAACAAGGTATAAAAAAAGTCCCCCGAAAAAATTCGGAGGACTTAAAAATTATAAAACAAACTGAAGTATTATCTCAGAACTTCCGCACGGCCCATTGCCAAACGGTTTCCGGTTACATCTACCACTTCAATCCAGTAAACACCAGTACCATGGTTTCTTAAATCAACATCCATTCTTGCATAAGGCGAACCTATAGAATAAGTCTGAGTAGCTATTCTCTTACCTCTTGCATCAAAAATGTTAATACCACGTGGTAAACGGGAGTTGTTTATTATACTATAATATCTAACCTGGAACTGTCCACTGTTAGGATTAGGATAGATGAACACTCTTCCGCTTATTGAATCGGTTAAAGAAACTTCATTGGATGTATTTACACAACCATTTACATCAATAACCCTTAATCTGTAATCACCCAAGCCATCAACATCTATCAGCAAAGAACTTGCTCCCGCATTTGGTACGGCTATTCCGTTTCTTAACCATGTGTAAGATGCTGCTGCAGGAGTAACTGTAGAGAACAAAGTTGTTCTTAATCCTGGGAACAGTTTCTTATAAGGAGAAGCTGCAATAGTGATTGTTGGTAATGGATTAACAGTAAGTGCCCTTTGTAATGTTGTAACAGATCCGCAAGGAGCTTTACCAGAAACTATACAACGGTATAGATAGTTGCTCATTGAAACTGGAGGTGCTGTTATTGTAACTGTTGCAGTTGTTGTTCCTGCATACACACCACCATTACTAACATTAGTCCAGTTATTACCATTATCCGTACTTACCTGCCATTGATAGGTTGGTGATGTACCTGTAACTGTAACACTAAAGCTGGTTACTTTATCAGTACATACCGCAGCATTTACAGGTTGAGCAGTAATTGCCACAGGAACATTAACTGTTACCGGAACTAAAACAGGGGCTGATGTACAACCAACTGTTGGGTAACTGAATGTAATACTGTAACCACCACTAATTGAACCCTGATCACCACCTGTATCATCCACAATAAATAACTTCCAGATGCCATTAGGGTTACCTGTAAAGTTGGCTAAAGCAGGTGTAGGATCTACAAAAGCACCAGGTCCTGGAGCAGGCCAGTTATCTGAAGGAGCCTGTGGTCCATTGGTAGGTTTATAAGTTCCTGTAGCATTAGCAGCAGTAATATTCATTGTACCGGCTGCTGCATCGTCAAACGTATAACTAACATTTGATAAAGATGCTGCTCCACCAACATCCGACATTAATACTACATTGGTGCCTGTTGGAGATTGTAATACCACATCTATATCATCGGACCAGGTATGGCTTAAACCGGTTAATGTTACTGATTTAACAGCAACGCCCGTTGTTGGCAATCCACTTGCGGTAATATTAGATGGATAAGGAGAAGCTGTATTATTATCCCTGATAGTAATAGCAGCAGGATTAGAGAATGTTTGTATGGCATCTGGTCCAGGACTTGCAACTGTTACAGAATATGTGGTGCTTACACCAGGTCTTGCATATACAGTATTAACTGAGGTACCTGCGTAAGGCACAGTTGCTGCTGCATCCAACCATAAACCTGTGCCTGGAGACCAAACACCTGCTGCTGGCGGACCATACAAATAATTGAAGGTTAATGACCATGATGTAAGTGTACCTACATCACCACCACCTCCATCATACATACCCAGCTTCCAGTTACCGTTTGGAACACTGTATAAGTCACTCCAAAGTGAAGTATTAGCAACTAAACCTGTTGGACCAGACGGGCCAAAAGCTCCATTACCAACAATCGCATCTGCTTTAAATATAGCATTATACGGATTGGCACCAGTACTAAGCGCTGCAGTACCTGTAGAACTTATACGGGTATTGGTGAAACCAGCAGTTGGACCTGCTCCACCAGTTGTTGATATATAATAATCAAGATTTAAAATCTTATTATTTGGTGCCTGTAGAACAACTACCAAATCCCCAGCCCATGTATGGGTAATGTTAAACGCTGCAGTCATACTTGTAATAGCTGCAGTTGCTGGTAATGGAACAGCCATGGTGCTGGTAGCACCTGTTAAACTGTTATCAGGTATTGGTACACTTATAGTACCTGAACTATAAGTTGTAGTAAATGGAGACGGTGCCAAAGATGAAGTAATACTTAAAGGAATGGCAACATCACCTAAACACATTGATGGAGCGGCAGGGCTAACTATTGGTGCTTTAGGTGTATAAATAACCGAAATTGTTCCGGTGTTAACACAACCTGTAATACCATCAGTTCCCGTAACAGTGTACAATGTGGTTACTACCGGTGCAGCATAAACTGAATTAGCTTGTGTGCCGGCTATATAAGGAATAGTGGCATTTGCATCGGAATATAAACCAGTTGCAGGAAACCAAGTATAAGTAAGTGGTGCTGCAGTTGCGCCTGGTGTTGTATAATCAATTTTAATTTCCCAAGATGTTAGTATTCCCAAATCACCACCACCACCATCATACATGGCAAGTGTATAGTTTCCGTTATTAGGGGTGGTAAATAATCCGGGGAAACTTGTTACAGTAGGTATAAATCCTGTTGGTCCGGCAGGTCCAAATGCACCTGTAAGAACAGCATCAGCTTTAAAAGTACCAGTGTAGGTACCGCTGCCAGAACTAAGGGCTGCTACACCAGCAGAGCTGATATTGGTATTTACAAATCCTGTGGTAGCTCCTGTACCACCTGTACCTGATAAGTAATAATCTAAATTAAGGATACTACCATTTGGTGCTTTAAGTGCAAAAACCATATCTCCGTTCCAGGTATGAGTCATATTGAATTTTACGCTCATTCCCGAGATGGTTGCATTTGCAGGAATACCGGCTACTGCAATATTATGTGTAGCACCTGCAAGATTGTTATCAGGTATAGCAACACTTATTGGTCCTGAATTAACAGTTAATGAGCCTGGAATTGGTGGAGGGGCAGAACCTGCACTTAATAAAGTGCCATTAGTACCGGCAATACCACCGCAAACAGGGCTGGCTGGTGTAATAGCAATTATTGGTAAAGCATTAACTTTTAAGATTGCTCCTGCAGAAGTAGCAGCAGGAGGACAGATACCGCTGATTACACAACGGTAAAGGTTATTATTCATTATAGGAGTTACGCCGGTAAGTGTAAGCGTAGCCGAAGTAGCACCGCTGTAAATACCGCCGTTGGCAATATTGGTATATAAAACTCCGCCATTAGTGCTTTCCTGCCATTGATATGTAATGGTTGCACCAGTGGCACCTACTGTAAAGGTGACATTAGTGGTTGCACAAATAGTTTTATTAGCCGGATCTGTTACAACAGCTGGCAATTGATTAATTACAATTGTTTTTCTTGCTGAAGTTTGGCAACCATCCGGTGCAGTACCTACAACTGTATAAGTTGTTGTTGTCATAGGTGAAGCAGCAACAGGATTTGATATTACATTACTTAAACCAGCTGCAGGAGTCCAAAGAACAGTCCATCCTGCCGGAAGTGGGAATGAACCTGTACCTGTAGTACCTAATATGTTTAAGATAATATGCATATTGGGGAAACCTAAAGTTGCAAGGTTTGTTGGGTTAGCAGCACCACAGGCAGCAGCCGAAATATAACTTAAGCCAGCTTGTCCTCCCGAGTTGCTTCC
>JAYUTC010000298.1:0-24285 GCA_043755395.1 Ferruginibacter sp. | reverse complement strand
TATACTGGTACAATGGATGCAAGTACTGTACTTGCAGGAAAATTAGCATGGACAGGTGGTAGTAATGGCTGGGTAAAAGTTACAGTGCCATTAACACCTTATGCAAATCAATCAGTTAAATTTCGTTTTAGATCAACTACCGATTTAGGTACTAATGGAGAAGGCTGGTATATAGATGATATTGCCATTAAAAAAGTGGCTACGGTAGATATGAGAAGCAGCCTGTTTAATGTTGCTAATACAAGGGTATTCTTTAAAGATATGGAGACCGAAATTACACCGGTAGTTCTTTGTGCACCTACTATCACTACTCAGCCAATTAGTACAACTGTTTGTGATGCATCTGCAGCAAGTTTTATTTGTGCAGGAAGTGCTACGGGTGGTGTTACATTTCAATGGCAGTTGAGTACAAATGGTGGTGGTACATGGGCAGATATTGTTGGTGCAACTGCAGGCACCTATGCATTTACTGCGGCATTAGCGCAAAATGGCAATCAATTCAGATGTATTGTAACTGGTTCTTGTGCACCAAATGCTACCAGTGCAACAGCTACTTTAACGGTTGCCGCAGCTACAATTGGAGGTACAATAACTCCGGCTAATTCACAGGTTTGTGGTGTTCCTAATAATGGCACATTAATTTTATCGGGAAATAATGGCCCTGTTATCCGTTGGGAATTTTCAACAAATGGCGGTGGCACCTGGACAAATATTTCAAATACATTAAATACTCAAACATTTGCAAATGTTGCTGCAACTACTCAATACCGTGCTTTAGCGCAGGTTAATGGATGTGTACCTGTTTATTCAGCAATTGCAACTGTAACATTCACAGCATCTGCACCTTTAAGTATTGTTGCCGATCCGGGTACAACTTTATGTGCCGGCGACCCTGCTTTGCTAACAGTAAGTCAGCCTTCCGGGCCAGTTGTGTTTGCAAATCCTGCTTCGCCTACTACAGGCGGTAATGGACAGGCATTGGTTACATTTAATATACAAAATAATAACCCATCACCGTATACATTTACTGGTATCTCAAGCCGTTGTTTGAATTCGGGTGCAATGAATGCGAGAATTTTCTATAAAGCATCGCCCATAAATGGGGCACCCGGCGCAATAAGTGCAGCAAATGGATGGATTCAATTTGGTGCAGGAGCAAGTGTTTCTACAGCTAATGCCGTTCATCAACTTTTGTCAGGCTTAACCCTTTCAATCCCCGGTGGGGCTACTTATGGCATTGCCATTGAAGGAGTAACTTCTGGCGGAGCTGCAAATATTGCTTACTCTAATGGAGCAGGTACAGTAACCTATACGGATGGGGGCTGTTCAATTATAACCGGTGCAAATATTGGATATGGTGGAGTTGCTGCACCCGGTGCTCCTACTTTTACTCCAAGAAATTTTAATGGAACAGTAAATTTATCGGGTGTAGGTTTGGTGCCTGTTACAATCGGTACTTTCTTATGGACACCAGCTGCTGGTCTTAACCAAACAACTGGTAATCCAGTAGCTGCATCACCGGCAGTTACTACTACTTATACTGTATTTGCAGATGATGGTGCCGGTTGTGTAAGACAGGCATCTATCACGCTTACTATCAACCAACGCCCTGCCATAACTGCACAACCTGTTAATACAACAATCTGTTCAGGTTCTGCGGCAACATTTAATGTTACTGCAACAGGTACGGGTATTACCTATCAATGGCAGGTAAGTACCGATTTAGGTCTTTCTTATACAAATATTGCAAATGCTGCACCTTATTCAGGTGTAACAACTGCTACATTAACGGTTAGTCCGGCTACTGTAGCTTTTAATACTTATCGTTATCGTTGTATTATAAGTGGTAGTTGTCCTCCTATTGTAAATTCAAATGGGGCTATTTTAAATGTAACAGCATTACCTGTTGTAACAGTAACTCCAGCTGCAGGATGTGGTGGTGTAGCAGGCATTAACGGACTATTATTAACAGCGGGTGGTGCCACTACTTATACATGGTTTCCTGCCACAGGCTTATACACTAATGCTACAGCAACAGTTGCTTATATTGCAGGAACACCAACAGCAACTGTTTATGCTGCACCAACTGCCTATACCGCTTATACAGTTACGGGTACAAATACAACAACAGGCTGTATCAGTACTGCAACAGCTTTAATAAACTATACTCCGCCAGCACCTACACTTAATCCAGCAGCAGTAGCTATGTGTTTGGGGGATGCGGCTGTACGATTAACCAGTTCTTCCTCACAATCATTTACCAATACTTTTAATTCAGGAGCAGTAAATGTTGTTATACCTGATGGACCAGGCATTCCTCCTGTACCGGTTTCTTATCCTGCAACTACTTCTACTATTTCAGTTGCTGGTATTCCTGCAGGTGCTACCATCGCTAATATCAGGGCTAAATTTAACATCACCCATGCTTATGTAGGCGATTTAGTAATGGTTTTAAAAGCGCCAAATGGTAATGTATTCAATCTTGATGCAATGCTTAATAAAACTAATAACTCCGGGGCTAATTTCACTAATACAATAATAAGCTCAACGGGCTCTACCTTGTTAAGTGCAGGCACAGCACCTTTTAGTGCTATATTTAAACCTGATGCAGTAGGAGTTACTTTTGCAGCCTTTGGTTTTACTTTCCCTGGCGGACCAGCTGCTTACATTCCAAACGTAGCATCATTTAATGGTTTATATTCTGTGCCTAATGGTACCTGGACGCTTGCCGTGTATGACGCAGGTGCTCCAGATGCAGGAGTACTAAATAACTGGTCACTGGATATTGACTATGTTGTTGGTGTGCCGGCCACTCCGGCCACATGGAGTCCTATTAGCGGATTGTATACCGATGCAGGTGCATTAACACCTTATTTGGGAACTCCATTGGATACTGTTTATGCTAAGCCAACACCATCAGGTGTTTATCCTTACCTGGTAACAGTACAAAGCCTGAGTGCTCCTCCAAGTACTATTACAACAACATTTGCTAATAATAATGCCTTTGGTATGGTTATTTTTAATTTTAAAAATAACAATCCATATCCGGTAACTATTACTGGTATTGAAAGTATTGCCAGTACAAGTGGGGCAAGTACAGCAACACTTTATTACAAAACAAGTGCAATTTCAGGCCCTCCGGGTGCTATTTCTGCTGCAAACGGTTGGTTACCTGCCGGAACTGCAAATTATACAGCTATCGCCAATACCACCACTTCCATTCCACAACCTTTTATTAATGGAATGTCTTTAATAATTCCAGCGGGAGCTACTTATGGGCTTGGTGTTGAAACTAAAACTTCTGCAGGTGTAGGTAACTTAAGATATAATACTCTTTCCGCCGGAATTCAAACAATATCAAGCAATGGTTGCGATTTAATTACAGGTACTAATGTAGGCTATGCCGGCGATATAGCACCAGCTGTTTTATTAAATACACCAAGAGGTTTTATTGGTATTGTTAAGTTTGGTGGCAATAGTGGTGCTCCTTGTACATCACCTGCAAAAACAGTAGTGGTAACAGTTAATCAACCTATTAGTATAACTGCACAACCGGTTAACGCTGCAGTATGTACAGATAAAGTAACCAGCTTTACTGTAAGTGCTGTTGGTACAACACCAACCTATCAATGGCAGGTAAGTACAGACATTGGTATTACGTATGCAAATATTGTTAATGGCGGAGTATATTCAGGTGTAACAACAACTACACTTACTATTACTGCACCACCAGTTTCAATGAGCGGTTATTTATACCGTTGTGTTGTTTCAGGTGCTTCACCCTGTGCTCCGGTTAATACAGCTCAAAGATTGTTAACAGTAAATCCATTACCAACAATTACCCTTACTGCATCACCATATAAAAAACTATTCCCAGGTTTGAGAACAACCTTATTTTCTACAGTTACTCCTGCTGCTCAACCGGGTGGGTATACCTGGTTAAGAAATGGAATTGCAGTACCAAATGCAAATGGAAGTTCACTTTTGGTTGATGTTGATGGGTTAGGTGATTACATGCTTAGGGTTACTGATGTAAATGGTTGTACCAATACATCAAACCTGGTTTCTTTAACTGACTCGGTAAGCGGTAGGGTATTTATCTATCCAACACCAAATAGCGGACAGTTTCAGGTTAGGTATTACAGTATTATTAACAATACGGGTTTGCCACGTGGTATTAATGTTTTTGATGCAAGAGGTAAAAGGGTATTAACTCAAACCTATTCTATTACTGCTCCTTATGCAAGAATGGATGTTAATTTAAGAAACCATGGTACGGGTGTTTACTGGATTGAAGTTGTAGATGTATCCGGTAACCGTTTAGCAATGGGCAGAACAGAAGTATTGAGATAAAATCCTTTGCTTTTTAATAATCTTAAGTCCTCCGAAAGTTTCGGAGGACTTTTTTTTAATCATTTTTTGCAATTTTGGCAGTTATTTAAACAGGAATGCTTTTTGTTTGATTTAATTAAATTGTTTTTATATCATGACTTTGGGGATACTATTTGTTTCTATAGTTTTTATGTTACTGGGTATACTGGTGCAGTACAGGCTTAAGGGTAAGTTTGCACAGTATGCCAGAGAGCCAGTAAGCAGTGGTATGAATGGTAAAGAAATTGCTGAAAAAATGCTCAAACAAAATGGTATTTATGACGTTGAGGTATTTTTTGTTAGTGGATTTTTATCTGATCATTATGATCCGGTTAATAAAACAGTAAACCTTAGTGCTGAAGTGTATGATGGAAGGAATATATCAGCATTAGCTGTAGCGGCTCATGAGTGTGGCCATGCAGTACAAAATGCTGCAGCATACTCAATGCTAATGTTAAGAAGCAGGTTAGTACCTGCAGTAAAAATAAGCAGTACATTATCGCAATGGGTGATTATTGCCGGATTGGGTATGTATGGATTTGGTGGAGGGAATACAACTGTTTTGTTAATAGGTATTATATTATTTGCAATAAGTACTTTATTTTCAATTATAACTTTGCCGGTGGAATTAGATGCCTCTGCAAGGGCATTAAAATGGATGGAAACTGCCAAAATTACAACAGGTACAGAGCATGATAAAGCAAAAGATGCATTAAAATGGGCGGCTCTTACTTATGTAGTATCTGCACTGGCTTCAATTGCTATGTTGGTACAGTATATTTTAATTTATCAATCACGAAGCAGAGACTAAAGACTTATTTCATTTAAAACACTACTAAGTATCTACTATATTTGTAACTATAAATAATCTTAACTAATATGAATTTTGGAAAAGAGTTTGAAAAATATGCTGTAAAGCACAAAGGAATTAGCAGTAATGCATTGGATGGTTATATCAAACATAATGTAACCAATCTTACTCCGAATATTATTGAGGAAAGGCCAATGAATGTTGCAGTAATGGATGTATACAGCAGGTTGATGATGGACAGGATAATTTTTTTGGGTTATCCTATTAGTGATGAAGTTGCTAATATCGTAACTGCCCAATTACTTTTTTTAGAAAGTACGGACAGAACCCGTGATATTCAAATGTATATAAACAGTCCTGGCGGCAGCGTATATGCAGGTTTGGGAATGTATGATACTATGCAGTTTATTACACCGGATATTGCAACAATTTGTACAGGTATGGCTGCAAGTATGGGGGCAGTTTTAATGTGTGCAGGAGCAAAAGGAAAAAGAACAGCGCTTAAGCATAGCCGTATAATGATGCATCAGCCAAGTGCCGGGGCCGGGGGGCAGGCAAGTGATATTCAAATAACTGTAAATGAAATAAAGAAGGTAAAAAAAGAATTATATGATGTTATTGCGTTTCATACCGGGCAACCTTCAGAAAAAGTTGCGGTTGATTGCGACAGAGATTACTGGATGACATCAACAGAAGCAAAAGAATATGGGTTGGTTGATGAGGTATTGTTAATGAATCCCAAAAAACAAAAGAAAGATAAATAGTTAATATTTTATCAGAGAGAAATGATTTATAAATAGAAAAAAAACTTACAATGAATTTTTACAGTACAAAAAAAATACGTTTTGACGACGAAGAGGAAAGCCCAAAAGAATTGCCAGAAAATCCTATGGAAAAAATGATGAGTGGCTGGCAGTTTGATAAAAAATTTATTGAACAGCGAAAAATATTTTTATGGGGTGTAGTAGATGATAAAAGTGCAAAAGACATTACCGCAAGGTTACTGTATCTGGAAGCATTGGATCCGGGTAAAGAAATCATTTTTTACATTAACAGTCCGGGCGGAATGGTGGTAAGTGGCATGGTTATTTACGATACTATGCAAATGATCAGTTCGCCGGTAAGTACAATATGTATGGGTATGGCAGCAAGTATGGGAAGTATATTATTAAGTGGTGGTACCAAAGGCCGTCGGTTTATTTTTCCTCATGGAGAGGTAATGATACACCAGCCAAGTGGCGGCGGGCAGGGTACCAGTGCCGATTTGGAAATAATGGCCATACAAGTAATGAAAACTAAAGAAATGGGTGCAAATTTATTGGCAAAAAACTGCGGACAAACTTTTGAAAAAGTAATGAAGGATTTTGACAGGGATTATTGGATGGATGCTAAAGAATCAGTTGCTTATGGTATTGTAGATGGCATTGTAGATAAATTATAAACATCTTAAAACGTATTTTATAAATGCTGCTCATTCCACTGAGCGGCATTTATTTTATCTGTAATAATCTGAGTAATCTTTGGCTAACAGGCTTAACTTTACAACATGCAGTTTAACGAAATCATTAATGCAAAACTGAGCCAGGAAACCGATCGTCCTTTAATGAAAAAGGATTTGTTTCCGGTAAGTGAGGGGCTACAGGGATACCTGCGTAATTATGGCAGAGATATTAAACTGCCCGTAATTTATAAAGATTTATTAAACTACCGTTATGCCACTTCTTTAAAAAATAAACACGGAAAATTTACCCATTGGGAAAATGCTGTGTATGATTTAAAAGAAATGGAATTTTTAAAAGAAGGTCTTATTAAAACATATGCAATCCTTAAAACAGAAGGTAATCTTAGTTATGTTAAGCATCTTGATGTTGAGCGCATTGATTTTTGTGAATTTGGAAACAGCGTACCCTTTAGAATCAGAATAAAAAATAAAGTAAACGATAATTACGATCATTATTATGTTAAAGCTGCTGATGCATCCCGTATTTATGGCTTAGAGCTGGAACACTTACTTTCTCCAAACCGTATTACATTTTTACACCATAAAAAAACATTGGTAGAGGAACATATACCAGGTATCCCTGGTGATATTTTTTTGCAGGATTATATGCATTTGCCTGAAACTAATAAGATACGAATTGCAAAAGAGTTTGTAAAATTTAATGAACGTTGCTTTGCCAGATTATTGGGAGATATGCGTAGTTATAATTTTGTGGTGGATATTACACCCGATATAGAAGATTATCAATACCGGCTAAGGGCAATTGATTTTGATCAACAGAGTTATGAAGGGAAAAAGAATCTTTACCTGCCACAATTTTATAAAGAAAATTTTGAGTATGTTGATCTTGTATTAAAAAATCTGAGTCCGGAGGTAATTGAACAATACCAAACGGAAGAACGAACTACAATGGCCTACCGGGTAATTGCAGCCCGTAAACAATTAATGGAGCTGCTTAATATTATGATAAAAGACGAACTGTCAGAAAATTATAAAGTTAAAATCCTTAGGGAGCAATTAAATGAACACTTTGGGAATAAAAATTTCTCAACATGTAAAACGATGGGTTCCATTGTAAAAAGGCAATTAAAACAAATGCTGCAAAAGCACTTAAAACAAGTACAGGGGATTTAATAATCAGACTCAATTATTTTTAAGCTGCTGATAATACTGATTAACTATACTTATCGTATTCTTGCTTTACTGATTTGTAGAATAACTGACTATTGGAAAGCAACATTTTTAGTCATAATATTGTCTTCACATTAGCGTTCTATATAATGCTTTTGTATCTTTGTATTTCAACAGGTTAATTAAAAGCAATTAACACCAGCAATAATGGCAAAACAACAAACATTACATTGTTCATTCTGCGGCCGTAGCCGGGATGAGGTAAAGATATTAATTGCCGGGCAGGATGGCCATATTTGTGAAAATTGTGTTGAACATGCCGAAGAAATTATTGAGCAGGAATTGGGCAATACAACTGATAACAAACAAACAAGCACAAGTGTAAATAAACTTATTGTAAAAAAACCTATTGAAATAAAAAGTTTTTTAGATGAATATGTTATAGGACAGGATGATGCCAAAAAGATTTTAGCAGTTGCGGTTTATAATCATTACAAAAGGCTAAATCAAAAAGTTGAGAATGATGTGGAGATTGAGAAAAGTAACATTATTATGGTAGGTGAAACAGGCACAGGTAAAACTTTACTGGCAAAAACAATTGCCCGCATGTTAAATGTGCCTTTTGCTATTGTAGATGCAACAGTTTTTACCGAAGCAGGTTATGTGGGAGAAGATGTGGAAAGCATGCTCAGCCGATTATTACAAGCTTGTAATTAT
This sequence comes from Ferruginibacter sp., assembly GCA_043755395.1. Taxonomy (GTDB): domain Bacteria; phylum Bacteroidota; class Bacteroidia; order Chitinophagales; family Chitinophagaceae; genus Ferruginibacter. The sequence continues at coordinate 15,754 of JAYUTC010000298.1, read as the reverse complement.
GATGTAACTGCAGCTGAAAAAGGAATAGTATTTATTGATGAGATAGATAAAATAGCCCGTAAAAGCGATAATCCTTCTATAACAAGGGATGTTAGCGGTGAGGGTGTACAGCAGGGTTTATTAAAGTTATTGGAAGGTACAGAAGTATTGGTGCCGCCACAGGGTGGAAGAAAACATCCAGAGCAAAAATTAATAAAAGTTAATACACAAAACATATTGTTTATTTGCGGTGGGGCTTTTGACGGTGTAGATAAAATAATTGCCCGCCGTGTAAATACAAATGCTATTGGCTTTAATGTAAATAAAGAATTACAGGAATACCAGCACAATAACCTGTTGCATTTTGTAAATGCGGTTGACCTTAAACATTTTGGCCTGATACCCGAATTGCTGGGCCGTTTACCGGTAGTTACTTATTTAACTCCTTTAGATGCAATAACCTTGCGCAGTATTTTAACGGAGCCTAAAAATGCTTTAATTAAACAATTTACCCGCTTGTTTGATATTGAAGGAATTGAGTTGAAATTTGAACCTGCAGTTTTTGACTTTATGGTGGATAAGGCACTTGAATACAAGTTAGGAGCCCGTGGCTTACGCAGTATATGCGAAAGCATTTTAACCGATGCCATGTACGAACTACCCTCTCAAAAAGTAAAATCCTTTGAGGTTACCTTGGAATATGCACAACGTAAATTCAGTACCAGTAAATTGAGTATGCTAAAAGTGGCATAACTTTTTTAATATCATTGGGGAATTATGATTTTTATCACAACTCCTTTTTTATTAATTGTAATAATTAATTGGTTCTCCCCAACTTTCAAACAAAAGCAATTCATTTTAGGTGGTTGTTATTTTTCAATTTATTTTTACACGGTTGCAATACTCAGCTTTGGTAAAATATGAAAAATGGTATGTGGTACAAGAGTGCGACGCAACAATGATAGATTGAAAAACAGAAGCTGGTAACAAAAAAATAAAACATAATCGCCGCAACAATCTCCATGTTTTCCTCCTCTTGAGGGAGGATATGTGGGGCTGAAATGGGCAAATTAAATTCTTATGGTTGACGTAATATTAGGCCTGCAATGGGGCGACGAAGGGAAAGGGAAAATAGTAGATTATTTTGCTGATAATTATGATGTGGTGGCCAGGTTTCAGGGTGGCCCAAATGCAGGGCATACCTTGTATGTAGAGGGGAAGAAAATCGTATTACATCAAATACCCAGCGGAATTTTTCATGAAGAAAAAACCAATCTTATAGGTAATGGTGTGGTATTGGATGCTGTAACACTTAAAAGAGAATGTGAAAATGTGGCTGCTTTTGGCGTAGACTATAAAAAGAATTTGTACATCAGTGAACGTACTCATTTAATTTTACCAACACATCGTGCCATAGATAAAGCGAGTGAATTAAGTAAAGGCAATGAAAAGATTGGAAGTACGTTAAAGGGCATTGGCCCGGCTTATATGGATAAAACTGGCCGCAATGGGTTGCGTGTAGGTAATTTATTAGATAAGAGCTTTACTACTGAATATATCAAACTACGGTTGAAACATCAGAAAATACTGGAGAGTTTTAATTTTCAGGAAGACATCAGCACCTGGGAGGAAGAGTTTTTTGAAGCCATCGAGTTTTTAAAGGAGTTTAAAATAGTAAATGGCGAATATTTCATTAACGAAAAAATTCAACAGGGACAGCGTGTTTTGGCAGAAGGAGCACAGGGAAGTATGCTGGATGTTGATTTTGGAACATTTCCTTTTGTAACAAGCAGCAGTACTATATCGGCGGGTGTATGTACCGGTTTGGGGATTGCCCCTCAAAAGATTAAAGAAGTATTTGGAGTATCAAAAGCGTATTGTACTCGGGTTGGAAGTGGTCCTTTTCCTACAGAGTTGCAAGATGAAACAGGGGAGTTGATTAGAAAAACGGGAAATGAATTTGGAAGTACTACCGGCAGGCCAAGGCGTTGTGGCTGGATTGATTTGGTAGCACTGCAATTTGCCTGTATGATAAACGGAGTTACACAAATAATAATGACCAAAGCTGATATACTGGATAATTTAGACGAACTTAAAGTTTGTAATGGATATAATGTTAATGGACAGCAAAAGAATTATGTACCTTTTCAGATGAATAAAGTGAATATTGAGCCGGTGTATAAAAGTTTTGAAGGATGGAAAACTGATATAACCGCAATGACTGATTATAATGAACTTCCTAAGCAGATGAAAACTTACATTGAGTACCTTAATAATTTTTTAAAAGTACCTGTAAAATACATCAGTAATGGCCCTGGAAGAGACCAAATAGTAATAGCATAAAAAAATATTTTTAAAATAATTGCAAATATTTTTGGCAATTTAAAAAACTCGTACAAATTTTACAGTAATAACCTGTTTAATTTATGGCAATAAAATCCGAAAAAGAAAAAAAAGTTCCTGCAGATAAAAATGCAGTATCCGAACTTACATCAGTAAAAAAGTCTTCAACAAAGAAAAAAGATGATGATGATGACGATGATTTTGATGATGAGGAAATGGACTCTAAACCTGCAAAAGGTAAAGGTGTATCCAAAAAGAAATCTGATGATGATGACGATGATGATGTTGAAGTAGCAGATGACTGGGAAAAACCTGAAGAAGAGGATGACTGGGATCCAGACTTTGATGAATTTGATGTACCTAAATCAAAAGCCAAAAAAACCGGCGGCAAAAAAGCAGGTAAAGGAGATGAAGAAGATTTGAAATTAGATGATGATTTTAAAGATCTAGGTCTTGATGATATGGACGGTGGCGGAGGTGGGTATGATGATGAAGATGATGATTTTTAGTTTCCCTTTCTTCAGCCAATGATGGAGATTAAGCAATTAAGTTGTGAATAGAAATTCAAAAACTTTTTCGTTAAATAATTTTATCGAATTCCGAATACAAATGTTGAACTGGGCAAACCGGTTCAACATTTTTTGTTTGCTGGATAACCAGCAGTATAATATTACCACCGCGGAATTTGAATGTTTACTTGCCATTGGCTGTAAAAAAAATATTACTATTCAAAATGGTAATGCATACGAGGAGTTACAAAATTTTTATAGTAAAGAAAAAGGCTGGTTGTTTGGTCATTTAGGATATGATCTTAAAAATGAAACTGAAAAACTATGCTCCAATAATTTTGACGGTATTGGGTTTGCCGATATGCATTTTTTTGTACCGGAATTGGTAATTAAACTAACTCATAAACAGGTAACAATTTATTGTGAGGATGATGCTACAATTTTTTTTGAGCAAATAATATCAGCACCCACAAGTATTGCTGAAATTAAAAAAAATGATGTTACTGTTAAAAGCCGTATTTCAAAAACTGAATACATTAATACTATACAAAAACTGCAGCAACATATTTTAAATGGCGATTGTTACGAAATAAATTTTTGCCAGGAATTTTTTGCTGAAGATGCAGTTATTGATCCATTGAATGTATATCATAAACTGGTGCAGCTTTCTCCCAATCCTTTTGCTGCTTTATATAAAGTAAATGATAAATTTTGCATTTGCGCCAGCCCCGAAAGATTTTTAAAAAGAGAAGGGAGTAAAATTTTTTCGCAGCCTATTAAGGGAACCATCAAAAGAGATTTGCTTAATGATCAAACCGACAGGCAAAATAAAAATTATTTAGAAACAAGTGAAAAAGAAAAAAGTGAAAATGTGATGGTGGTAGATTTGGTTCGTAATGATTTAAGCCGTGTGTGTAAACAAGGTACTGTTAAAGTAGAAGAATTGTTTGGTGTTTACAGTTTTCCGCAGGTACATCAAATGATAAGTACCATTAGCGGCCAACTAAAAGACGGGATTAATTGGATAGATATTGTTAAAGCAAGCTTCCCAATGGGCAGTATGACAGGCGCTCCTAAAAAAAGGGTAATGGAATTAATAGAGCAATATGAAAAAACTAAAAGGGGTTTATTTTCCGGTGCAATTGGTTATATCAATCCAGATGGAGACTTTGATTTTAATGTAGTGATAAGAAGCATACTCTATAACGTATCTACCCATTACCTTTCTTTTCAGGCTGGCGGCGGAATTACTTTTTATAGTGATGCTGAAAAAGAATATGAAGAATGTTTGCTAAAGGCAGGGGCAATAAAGAAAGTGCTGGAATAATTAATTACCCTTTTTCTTTTTTACAGTTTTAGATTTAACCTCAGGGTAAAATGTTTGATTATTTGAAATAACAGAATCTCCTAATAGTAGTTGCACACACTCATTTAAAATTACATATTTATTTACCAGAAAGACCTCCATTTTATCCTGTGGTAAACGCAAATTATAATTTCCGATATTTGCCATCATATTATCAAATTCCGGATTAAAATGATTGAACTGAACAATATCAATGGATAAATTTTTTGCAATAACCAGAGAATTATATTTGCCAGAAATGGCTTGAATAGCAGTACTTTCCAATTCCTGGGTAGAAAGCTGAGGTTTGGTATCAAAGGGATTTACTCCAGATCCTTTACCAGCTTCAAATCCAAAACCTTTAATAGAGGTTGTTGTTATACCTCCACTACCTTCCATAATGTAGTGTGTGGCAATAAATCGCTTCACATAGGTTCTTGATTCCTCAGGTAAATAATACTGCAGGTTCCAGAAATTTCTGCTGCCACTTTTATTAATGGCACTGTATACTCTTCCCGGGCCACCATTGTATGCAGCCATTACTAATAACCAATCATGGAATTGTTTGTATAATGTAAGCAAATATCTTGATGCAGCATGTGTGCTCTTAAAATAATCCCTTCTTTCATCAAAGTAACCATTTACTACTAATCCATAATTTCTTGCAGTGTAAGGCATAAATTGCCATGGCCCACCTGCACCTTTATAACTTGTAGCTGTATTGCTAAGATTTGATTCAATAACAGCAATATATTTCAACTCCCTTGGTAAACCATACTGTATTAAAATGCTTTCAATTAAATTAAAATAGGGTTGACCCCAATCCTTCATATTATTAAGATATTTGCCATGAGCCTGCATATAATCCTGAATAAAACCCGTTGCACTTGGGTTTATTTGAGAAGAGTAAGAAAGTGTACTATTGTAACTGTATTTAGAAAATAAATTCTTAAAGCCATATTTTGTGACCTGGCTAAAATACTGCACTTTATCTTTTGGCGGCGGGGCTTTAGTTTTTACTACTTCTTCAATTAACTCATCTTCTTTAGCTTCATCTGCAACTGTTGTATCAATTACTACCGGGTACTGCTGAAAACTTATCGATTCCCAGGGCACAAATAAATTATTTCCATTCGTTTTTGGCAAAAGAAAAATTGTAAAAAGTATAATAATATATTGTTTCATTTTTTATTAGATGCTAGTATGTTTTATACTGTTGCATCATATGCATTGATAGTTGTAACAAAGTTAATTCATCTGACTTTGAAGTCATAATTTGCAAGCCAAAGGGCAAATCGTTACTGTGTTTAAACAGAGGAACAGCTATGCCAGGCAGTCCGGTTAAGTTTGCAAATACTGTATAAATATCTGCCAGGTACATCGCAATGGGGTCGTCGTTATTTTCACCAAATGTAAAAGCTGTTGTAGGGCTGGTGGGTAATATAACTGCATCATATTCAGCAAATATGGCTTTGGTTTTATCAACCAGTAATCTGCGAACCTGTTGGGCTTTACTAAAATAGGCATCATAATATCCGGCACTTAATACAAAAGTGCCAAGCATTATTCTGCGTTGCACTTCTTTACCAAAACCTTCACTTCGGGTATGCTTATAAAAATCTGTTAAATCTTTTGTATTTGTAATAGTGCGGTATCCAAAGCGTATCCCATCAAACCTGCTAAGATTACTGCTAGCTTCTGCAGTTGTTAAAACATAATATGCAGGCACTACATAATCTAATAAATCAAATTCAATTTCATTTACTGTATGTCCTGAATCTTTTAATTTATCAATTAGAGATAAAATATTTTCTTTTATTTCATTATCAAGCATTGGATGATAAAGTGCTTCTTTAAAATATGCAATTCTGTATTTTTTATTCTTTTCAGCATATAAATATTTGCTTAAATTTTTATACTGTTCTAAAGCCATTATCTCGGAGGGATATGGGGCGGCAGTACTATCAAACTCATCAGGGCCACTCATTATCTCCAATAACAAGGCTGCATCATATATTGAATTGCTAAAAATACCAATTTGATCAAAGGAAGATGCGTAGGCAATTAAGCCATATCTGGATATACGGCCGTAAGTTGGCTTAAGACCAATTATGCCACAAAAATCTGCTGGCTGCCTTACAGAACCTCCAGTATCGCTTCCCAAACTAACCATGCATAAACCTGCCTGCACTGCAACTGCACTCCCACCTGACGATCCACCAGGGACTTTGCTTTGGTCTGCTGCATTTAGCACATTGCCATATACCGAGTTTTCATTGGTGCTTCCCATTGCAAATTCATCGCAATTACAACTACCAATAATAATAGCATCTTCATCCAATAAACGTTGCAGGGCAGTTGCTGTATAAATACTGGTAAATCCTTCTAAAATTTTTGACGCAGCAGTAACTTTGTGTCCATTGTAACAAATCACATCCTTGATGGCAATAATTACTCCATGCAATTTTTTTAAGGGAACACCATTTTCCCTTTTTGTGTCCAGTTCAAAAGCTTTTTTTAAAGCCTCTGTCTTAAATACTTCAACAAAAGCATTTAGCTGATTTTTTTCTTCTATTTGTTGCAAATAATAATTAACAGTATCAATACATGTAGTATTGTTGGAGATAAGATTATTTTGATAGTCTTTAATACTGCCAAATACTTTCATTGGAGAGAAAAACTTAGGTGGTAAATATACAAGCGGCTGAAGTTGATCTGGGGGTAAATCAGAAATAACTTCAGCCGTGGAAATAAATAAATTATTTTCTTACTGTGGTAATTGTTGTTTTGTTTCTTTTTCTTTCATGCCTTCTTCAATTTCACTTTTCACATTATTTTTGGCATCATTAAACTCCCTCATTCCACGGCCAATACCTCTCATTAATTCCGGTATTTTCTTTCCACCAAACATTAATAATACAACAACAATTATTAATATTAATTCTCCTCCACCCGGCATAGAGAATAAAAAAACGGCATTCAAAAGTGAAACTAACATAATAAAAATTTAGACAACAAAGGTAAATCAAATATTTACTAATTGATGTAAAAAATAAAACATTATTAACCTCAGGTTAATAATGTTTATGATCTCTTAAAATTTTAACGTATAAAATTTTTACCACACCGGGCTTTGCCATTAGCAGCCTGCTCAACTGTAATGCCTCTGGCACAGGAAAATAAAAAGGAAATTGCAATAATGGCAACAAATAATAATACAATACGTCTCATAGTAAAAAGGCTTACGGGTTTAAAAAATAAATCAGTAAATACTTTGGGGTAAAAATTAATTCAGAGGTATTGTAATTTAGTGATAAAAAGCAATAATTATACCAAAACGGATTTATTAAATAAAAATTGCAAAAATTCTTAAGAATCTTTGCAATAACTAATTTAAAATCTTTGTAATATAAGATTTGATTATTTTGTGGCAGTTTTTGCAACAGCCATTCTTTTTTCTCGGATACGGGCACTTTTTCCGCTTCTGTCACGCAAATAGTACAATTTTGCACGGCTTACTTTACCCACTTTATTAAGTACAATACTTTCAATATTTGGAGAAAAGGCTGGAAATAAACGTTCAACACCCACACCATCGCTCATTTTGCGTACAGTAAAAGATGCGGTGGCACCTACGCCCTGGCGCTTAATAACATCACCTTTAAAGCTTTGGATACGCTCTTTGGTACCTTCTACAATTTTATAATTAACAGTGATGTTATCACCTGCTTTAAACTTAGGGAGCGTTGGTTTTGCGGTCAACTGCTCATGAACAAATTCTACTGCGTTCATAATTCTTATTTTTTTACGGAGGGCAAAGGTAGGGGGTTTTAATGGATAATTGATGATGAATAATGATTAATTTTAAAACAGAAGCCAGGTTTAATAATTTGCGTTTACTGATAAAATCAAATAATGTTCTGTAATCCAATGCAAATTTAGACATTACTAATAAAAAATCCAGCAATTTTAATAGCCGGACTTTTGAGTTATTTTAAATAAAACATAATTACCCCTTCAATCTCCTGTATTTCCATCTTCTTTTAGTTCCCCGAAAGAATAGTAAGACAAGGTTATTTTTATCTGGCTACATTCACCGATCTTTTTTCCCTTATAACTGTTACTTTAATTTGCCCCGGAAACGTCATTTCGGTTTGTATTTTTTGAGCTATTTCAAAGCTTAGTTTTTCACTGTCGCCATCGCTTACTTTATCAGCTTCCACAATTACCCTTAATTCCCTTCCGGCTTGTATGGCATAAGCTTTTTCTACTCCGGTGTAGGCCAAGGCCATGTTTTCTAAATCTTTAATACGCTGAATATATTGCTGCATTATCTCACGTCTTGCACCTGGTCTTGCACCGCTAATAGCATCGCAGGCCTGTATTATTGGAGAGATAACATATTGCATTTCCATTTCGTCGTGGTGCGCCCCAATAGCATTAACTACTGCGGGATTTTCGCCATATTTTTCAGCTAATTTGGCTCCAAGCAATGCATGGCTTAATTCAGTTTCCTCATCAGGTACTTTACCAATATCGTGTAATAAACCTGCACGTTTTGCCAGTTTTGGGTTCATGCCCAATTCTGCCGCCATGATAGCACAAAGGTTGGCTGTTTCCCTGCTGTGCATTAAAAGATTTTGGCCATAAGATGAACGAAAACGCATACGTCCAACCATTCTTATCAATTCTTTATGTAAACCATGTACACCCAATTCCATAGCCGTACGTTCGCCAATTTCCATTACCTGATCGTCTAATTGCTTTTTGGTCTTTTCCACTACTTCTTCAATACGGGCAGGATGGATACGGCCGTCAGCAACAAGGCGTTGCAAAGATAAACGGGCTATTTCTCTGCGTAAAGGATCAAAAGAAGAAAGGACAATGGCTTCAGGGGTATCATCTACAATTAAATCAACTCCTGTAGCTGCTTCAATTGCACGGATATTTCTACCCTCCCGGCCAATGATAGAACCCTTTATTTCATCACTTTCCAAATTAAATACAGTAATGGCATTTTCAATTGCGGCTTCTGCAGCAGTACGTTGTATTGTTTGGATTACAATTTTACGTGCTTCTTTGTTTGCCTTTAATTTGGCATCTTCTATAATTTCCTGTTGTATGGCAATTGCCTTGGTTTGAGCTTCCTGCTTAAGACTTTCTATTAATTGTGCTTTTGCATCTTCGGCACTAAGGCCGGCTACTTTTTCCAGACGGCGGATATGCTCTTCCTGGTGTTTTTCCAACTCGGTACGTTTAGTATTTACTACTTCTATCTGGCGGTTAAGCGTTTCTTTTATGGCTTCATTATCCTTAATCTGCTTCTCCAGGTTTTGATCTTTTTGATTGATAGACTGTTCTTTTTGCTTGATACGGCTTTCTCCTTCAATTATTTTTTGATTGCGTTGCATTACATCCTTATCATGCTCGGCTTTTAGCTGCACAAATTTTTCTTTAGCTTCTAAAAGCTTTTCTTTTTTAAGATTTTCGGACTGTAATTTGCCGTCGGCGATAATTTTTTGAACTTGATGTTCGGCTTCTTCTACTTGTTTTTTGGTGTTTTTGGCAAAAAAGAGTTTACCCAGTACAGTGCCAATTATAAGGGCAGCAGCACCAATTATGATGTAAAGTATGTTTGGCTCCATTGAATTTTTTTGTTTTAAAACGGTTCACAATTGTATATAGCTTCTCTAAACCCATAATAATAAATGAGAAAGTTAGTTGGCGAAGATAAGATATTTGTTTGGAGATTTTAAATGGCAATTACCACTAATGCCTTACAAATTTTAAATATATGTGGATTGAAAAATTTGTTATAATGCATTGTCCAAATGCTCTTCCATTTTGATTAATGCTTCCATAACATCTTTGTTCATTTGAGAATCACTGTTTACAGTAGGTTGTGTAGCATACCAAATTAGCACCATAGCAATATAATCCTGCATATCTTTTCCGGCAAATTGGGTTTTAAACTCAATTATTTTATCATTAATTGTTTTTAAAGTTCTGCGTACAGCTTCTTCGTCACTTGCATTGGTTTTAATTCGGTAGGTTCTGTCACCAATTACAATATTTATTGGTATTAAAGCTTGCATAAATAATATTTTTGTTTTAAATTTACCTTCTTACCCCCAAGGACCACCAATTCTCCTATTATTTAAAAATCAAATGTAATACTACTTTTTAATTAAAGCAGCAAGGTTTATTCTATACTTTATATACTGAACCTTTTAAACAATTAACTAAATAATTTTTTTAAACATGTTTGCAAAAATTAAACAAGCCTTTTTTACCGACTCTTTAACTATTGAGTGGGATAAAATTACAACCGATCCATTAAAATTTGTTTTAAAAAATGATAAAGGGGAAATTTGCTCAACACTGGAAACCTTACAGGGGTATAACCAAAAATATTTTAACTGGCGCGGCTTAAATGATTTGCCTTATGGCAGATATTTTTTAGAGTTGAGTAATAGAGAAGGCGATCAATTACTTAAGCTTGTTAAAAGGGTATAATATTATTCACTCAATATACCAATACACTTATCTATTTCTTTAATGTATTGATTAATATGTTTTTCAAAGGCTTTCTTTTCAATTTCATTCATTTGGCCAGCTGATGCTTTTAAAATACCTGCCTGTTCCTGTAAATCTGCAATGGTTTGTGTGTGCTTTTCTTTTACTTCCTGCAACTCTTTTATGATTTTGCTCTGCCTTTCATTATCTTTTTGTAATTGTTGATAATGCTTCAATAGTTTGAAAAGCTTATCGTTAATGCGTTTAATATTTGTTTCAAGTTCTAACATAAAACACAAATCTGCAGTCTTGGGAGCTTTAATGTACGATTATTTTAATATCTTTTCTTTTATCAAACAATCTGATTGTATGCATCAATATTTTTCATTTCTTCAGCCATCTGAAAGAGACAAGGGCTTTTACTTTCTTATTTCTGCATTTAATTCCTTTTCATATGCCCCAATTATTTTATTCATCATCCCATCAATCTCAGTATCAGTCATTGTTTTTTCCTCGTCGGAAAAGGTAAAACTTACAGCCATGGATTTTTTATTAGCACCTAATTTTTCACTTTCAAATATATCAAACAAACTTACATTTTTAAGTTTACTTATTTTAGCTGCATATGTTGTTTTTTCAATTTGCTGATAAACTATGTTTTTATCCACTATAAGGGCTAAATCCCTATGTACAGCAGGATATTTAGGGATTTCTTTAAAGCTGATGGGATTCTTTTTATTGAACTGCATTAATTTATCCCAGTTAATATCAGCAAAAAAAACAGGTTGTTTACAATTAAATTTATCAGTAGTTTTTTTATTTACTTCCCCTATTACAGCAACAGCCTCATTTTTAATTTTTATTTCAACAGCGCTATCTAATTTTTCATTTTCTGAAATAACCAATTCATTAATTGTTAAACCTGCCAAAGCCGCAATTTTTTCAACAACACCTTTTACAAAATAAAAATCTACTTTTTGTGCTTTGTTATTCCATTCTGATTCAGTTTTATTGCCGGTTGTAAATAAGCACAAATGATTGTTTTCAGTATAGCTGCCAACACCATCGGTTGAATAAGTTTTACCAAATTCAAAAAACCTGATGTTATTATTTTTGCGGTTTAAATTGTGTACAATTGTTTCCAATCCTGTTTCCAGCATTGAGGGACGCATTACATTCAATTCTTCACTTAAATTATTAATCATTTTTACCGTAACCTGTAATGTTTGTTCAGAAAAATAAGCACTGTTGGTAATACTGTTGGTAAAAATTTCATTAAAACCAATTCCGGTAAGGTATCCTGCCGCTTTTTCCTGGTAAATTGCCTCATGGGCAAGGGTTTCAATAGCTGGGGCAATAGTTATCATTTGTGGAATTTCTACATTGTCTAATCCATCAATCCGCATAATTTCTTCTACTAAATCTGCTGCAATGCTAATATCGGGCTTGCTAAAAGGAACTTTAACAAACAATTCATCCATGCCTTCTTTTATCATTTCAAAACCAAGGTTGGTTAAAATATTTTTTATAGTATCACCATGATAATTTTTCCCACTCAATTTTTTTAAATAATGATATTTAAGCCCTACTTCAGTTTTTTGTTTTTGCTCAGGATAAATATCAATAATATCACTTGCAATTTCTCCACCTGCAATTTCTTTAATCATTATTGCAGCTCTTTTAAGCACATTTACGGTATTGCTGATATCCACACCTTTTTCAAATCTTGTAGCAGCATCTGTACGCAAACCATGCCTTATAGATGTTTTACGGATGGTAACGGGATTAAACCAGGCACTTTCTAAAAAAATATTTTTTGTTGCAGTTGTTACACCACTGTGTAAACCGCCAAACACACCACCAATGCACATTGGGGCTTCGTTATTACAAATCATTAGATCTTCAGCAGATAATTTTCTATTTTTTTCATCCAGTGTAACAAATGATGTTGCTTCATCAACATTTTTAATTATTACTTTTCTGCCTTTTATTTCATCAGCATCAAAAGCGTGTAAAGGCTGTCCGGTTTCGTGTAAAATAAAGTTAGTAATATCTACAATATTATTAATTGGCCTCAAGCCAATACTTTTTAATTTTTGTTGTAACCATTTTGGACTTTCAACTATAGACACCCCCTGCAAACTAACGCCACAGTAACGTGGACAAGCTACCTGGTTTTCAATTATCACTTCCATTTGCAAGCCCTGGTGATCAACTTTAAAATTGTTTTTGAACGGAGATTTTACCAGCGTATCTTTTTTGTTATGGTGTGATAAATATGCACACACATCTTTTGCCACACCTAAATGACACATGGCATCCATACGGTTTGGAGTTAAGCCAATTTCAAAAATAACATCATTGTAAATAGAAAAAAATTCGGCAGCAGCTGTGCCAGCAATGGCATCTGCAGATAAAACAATTATTCCAGAGTGGATTTCACTAAGGCCAATTTCATCTTCAGCACAAATCATTCCATAGCTTTCAACTCCACGGATTTTCGCTTTTTTCATTGTTATAGGTGCGCCAGTTGTTGGATAAATGGTGGTGCCAATTGTTGCTACCACAACTTTTTGTCCAACTGCTACATTAGGGGCTCCGCAAACAATCTGTAAAGTCTCATCGTTGCCAATATTAACTTTTGTAAGTGATAATTTATCTGCATCGGGATGCTTTTCACATTCCAGTACCTCACCAATTATCAAACCTTTTAAGCTGCCTTTAATTTCTTCAAATAATTCCATGCTTTCCACCTCAAGCCCAATGGAAGTGAGAATTTTACTTAACTTTTCCGGTTCTGTTTTTTCAGGTAAATATTCACTAAGCCAGTTATAACTAATCGTCATTTATTGATTCATTTTCTTTAAAATATTACCAAAGATAGTTTTTTGATCCTATAAATAAAGAAGAGCAACAACTTAAGGAATTGAGTTTTATAATAAAAACATTTTTTAAAATATTGGCCTCATTATCATTTAAAAGGTGGATGTAAAACTTAAACTAATCATTATGATTGATTTTTGCAAGTGGGAAAAATAAGATTAAAGTGCAGAAAAAGAAAATATTGAAATGCTTTTGTGTTAATAATTAGTAAATTTTTACCGCCAATGTTGATTTATGTATGTTAATATAACTGTTTATAACAGGTTAATAAGCTACCTTTGAATGTGAATTAGCTGTGGAAAATGAATGTAAAATTAGTAGAATTACTAAATGTTAATAAACCAAAAGGTATTTGCATTTATCTTAGCCGCACAGCAATAAAGAATAACCCTAACAAGCAAGTACAACATGGAACTTACTAATTATAATAAAGATAAAAAGTTACGTCGTAAATCGCCACCGGATCTTACTTCAATGATGTATGGCAAAGTGCCACCACAGGCTAAGGAATTGGAAGAAGCTGTACTTGGTGCCATTATGCTTGAAAAAAGTGCATTTGATACAGTTGTAGAAATATTAAAGCCCGAATGTTTTTATGTAGATGCACACCAGCGCATTTATAAAGCTATGCAGGGTCTGGCTATTAAAAGTTTGCCGATAGATTTATTAACTGTTGTGGAAGAACTAAAATTCAGGGAAGAACTGGATGCGGTAGGAGGCCCTTATTATGTAACTAAACTTACCAACGCTGTAGTATCCTCTGCAAATATAGATGCCCACTCCAGAATTGTGTTACAAAAATTTATTCAAAGAGAATTGATACGTATAAGTGGAGAGATTATTGGAGATGCTTATGAAGACAGTACCGACGTTTTTGATATGCTTGATGAAGCGGAAGGAAAATTATTTGAAATAACCAATAATCATCTTCGTAAAAATTTTGACAGCATTGATACGGTTTTAGTAAAAACTATTCAGCGTATTGAGGATATGCGTAACCGGCAGGAAGACATAACTGGCGTTCCTACAGGCTTTGTTTCCCTTGATAAAATAACTTATGGATGGCAATCAACCGATTTAATTGTATTGGCAGCAAGGCCATCTGTTGGTAAAACTGCATTTGCATTAAATTTAGCCCGTAGCGCAGCATTGGATCCTAAAAAGCCTACTGCAGTTGGTTTTTTTAGTTTGGAGATGAGCAGCAGCCAATTGGTTCAGCGTATTTTAAGTGCCGAAAGTGAAATATGGCTGGAAAAAATTGCACGTGGAAAACTGGAAGAACATGAAATGAAGCAATTGTATAAAAGAGGTATTGAGCGGTTAAGTAAAGCTCCGATATTTATTGATGATACTGCAGCATTAAATATTTTTGAATTGAGAGCAAAGTGCCGCCGGTTAAAAAATAAACACAATGTTGGTTTAATAATAATTGACTATTTGCAATTAATGAGTGGTGCCGGTGAAAATAGAAATGGCAACCGTGAACAGGAAATCAGTAGAATTTCAAGGGATTTAAAGGGGTTGGCTAAAGAGTTGCAGGTTCCCATTATTGCTTTATCACAATTAAGCAGGGAAGTGGAAAAAAGAAAGGAGGGAAATAAAATTCCGCAATTGAGCGATTTAAGAGAATCGGGAGCTATAGAACAGGATGCTGATATGGTAATGTTTTTATACCGCCCCGAGTATTATGATATTACAGCTAATGAATTTGGTGAAAGTAATAAAGGTGAAACCTATGTAAAAATTGCAAAGCACCGTAATGGCAGTTTGGATACCATTAAATTGAAAGCGTTACTACATATTCAAAAATTTGTGGAGGATGAGGGTGGTAGCGATTTTGGGGGAAATACACCATCTGGTGGTAACTGGAAGCCTGTTGCTGGACTGGATGGTGGCGACAATGCAAAACTGTACATACAAAAAGGAAGTAAAATGAATGACGGGGAGTTTGATGAAGATACACCGTTTTAAGGCCTCACCCCAACCCCTCTCCCAGGGAGAGGTAACTCGAAGATAAAAAGCGAAGAAGATATTTTATATTTTATGAGGAATGAAGAATTAAATTTGATTTTTCATCCCTTTTTGATTGATTGACAATTGTTACAAATTTTACCGGCTCCTGTAAAACCGGCAACCAGGTTTGCTGGCTTTGCAGCATGGCACTAACCAAAATATTTTT
>JAYUTC010000297.1:0-55084 GCA_043755395.1 Ferruginibacter sp. | reverse complement strand
GTATTGCCCAATAAAGTACTAATATTGATTAGCCACGCTGATTATGCAGAATATACAAACGAAGTTATAGTTGATACTAATGGTTCAATTAATTTAGGTTTTATTTATCTGCTAAATAAAGCTAAACTATTAGAAGCTATAATTGTAAAAAGCTCATCGCCTGCTATTAGAATAAAAGGGGATACCACGGAATACAATGTGGATAGCTTTTATGTACCCCCAAATGCTACTGTGGAAGATTTGTTAAAAAAATTGCCCGGTATAAGGGTTGATAAAAATGGACGAATAACTGCACACGGGGAAAGGGTAACACAAATATTAGTAGATGGGGAGGAATTATTTAGTGACGACCCTACTTTAGTAACACAAAACCTTACAGCTAATATGATTGCTAAGGTACAGGTTTATGATAAAAAAAATGATTTTGGAAATACCAGTAAAACAATTAACCTTAAATTAAAAGAGGATAAAAAAAACGGATATTTTGGAAGAGCCAATTATGGCCAAAGTACAGATGGCTGTTACCACAATAAAATTATTTACAATGCTTTTAAAGGTAAAAGAAAGTTTGCCGCGTATGGCGTTGTATCAAACACGGGCCAATCTGGACTAAATGCTGAAGAAGAAGAAACTTTCGAAGATCCATTATTAATTAATGCTAATGATAATTTAGGTCTGCTGGATAGCTGGAGTGGTTACTACGAAGAAAAAGGAATGCCTGATTTAAAATCATTAGGCTTGCATTACAATAACAAATGGGGCGATGATAAGCAAAAAATAAATGGAAATTACAAACTACAAAACCTAAAATTAAATATACTTGATACCTCCGTAACACAAATTAATTTGCCAGACACCTCGTATTACAGTAAAGAAAAACTAATATCTGATAATAAAGTTTTGCGTAATAAAATTACTGGAAACTACGAGCTGCAAATTGATTCATCCAGTAACGTAAAACTTAGTGTATATGGAGAAGCCGCCGAAAAGGAAAGTGATTATAACTTCAATATATTATCAACTGCTACCGATAATTCCAAAATAAATGCTGAAAACAGGAGGTATTCTGTAAAAGGAGGTATTAATATATTTAACAGCAGTTTAGCCTGGGCAAAAATATTAAACAAGCCAAGGCGAAGGATAGCAGCAACTATTACGGAGAATTATAAAGAAGATAATTCAAAAGGGTATTTATTTTCTGAAGATTTGTTTTATAAAAATGGAACGGTTAATCAAACTCAAATTACAGATCAGTACAAAACAAATAATTATCATAAATTTAATATAGATACAAAACTAACCTATACAGAACCGATTACCGATAATGCTTTTCTTGTTTTTAATTTAGGATTAACTTCTGTTAGCAGTACTTCCAACGCAAATTCGTATAATAAAACCTCTGGAGGGATTTATGAAACATTAGACAGCCTGTACAGTAGCAATTTTAAATTCAAAACCAACTTGTTTAAGGGGGAGTTGGGATATACAATAATTAAAAGTAAATATTTTTTCATCTCTAACTTAGCGATAGGAAAAACATATTTTAAGCAAATAGATAATTATAATTTTCAAATGCTAAATAGTTCGTTTATTAATTTGCTTCCCCGTATACATTTTAGCTATAAACTTGCTGCCCGAAAAAGATTAACTTTAAGATATGATGGTATCACAAACAACCCATCAATACAACAAATTCAAAGCATAAAAAACAATAACAATCCACTAGATATTATTTTAGGCAACGCTCAATTAAAACCTGCATTTTCTAATACATCAAGATTGATATATTGGTCTGCCAAAACTAAAACTGAACGTGACTTTACGTTTAGATTTATTTATAATTTTATAAATAATGATATTAGTTCAAGTACAATTATTGATAGTTTTGGGAGAAAATTATATCAATACATAAATGTAAATGGGAACAGGAATTTTACAGAAAATATCGATTACGAATACAAAATCAGTAAACCGGATATCTATTTATCTGCAAAAATAAATTTAAAGCAAAGCAGATATATCAATATTGTGAACAAGCAGCAAAATATAATTAACAATAGTTCAAAAGAATTTTTGCTGAGTTTTACTAAGGCTGTAGATAAAAAATATGATGCATCTGTTGAGTTTGGCTTAAATCATACTTCCAGCAAATCAATACTAAGAAAGAATGGTAAAGTTAATTATTTAGATTACAACATTACACCAAGTATTAATTTGTATTTTCCATGGAAATTACAATTACACTCTGACTGTAATTTTATTTTTAGAAAAACTAATGTAACATTTATTACAGCTGCGAACAATGCCGTGTGGAATGCTTGGATTGAAAAAAATATTTTTAAAAATAATGATTTACAAATTAGGGCTTCAATAAATGACATTTTAAACGATAACATTGGTTTTTCTTTTGATGCAAATACTAATTACATAAGGCAGAATGGCTATAACTTGGTAAAGAGATACGCAATGATTTCTATTATTTGGAATTTTAATAAAGGGAAAGCTGCTAATTAATTACAATTAAAATTTATACTATGCGGTACTTTTTTTATTTGATGCCTTTTTTTATAATGAATATTGTTAACTTAAAAGCACAGCATAGAATTTTTATTAGTTCAGGCAAAATTGAATTTGAGCGAAAAATAAAATTATCTGCTTTATATGAAACCAATGACCCTATTTTGGATATTTTAAAAAAAAGTGGGCAACAGTTTAAGAAAAGTTTTTTTACACTAACTTTTGATAAATCTAACACTATTTACAAGCCAGGAAAAGAAAACCCGGAAAATTATAAGTTTCAAAAAATGCCAGCAGAAGACAATATTATATACACAGAATTAGATAAAAAAATAGCGGTATCCGAAAAACAGGTTTTTGATAATATTTTTCTTATTTCGGATAGTATAAGAAAAATACAATGGAAAATAACAGACGAAAAAAGGCAAATTGCAGGCTTTGAGTGTAAGAGGGCTAATGCAATTATTATGGATTCTATTTATATAGTTGCTTATTTTTCCGAAGAGATTTTAACAGAAGGCGGCCCGGAATCTTTTAATGGCTTGCCTGGGATGATACTGGGGCTTGCTATCCCATATGAGCATATTACCTGGTTTGCAACCGGATTATCATTATTGGAAAAAAATCATGTTATTGAAGCGCCACTATGGGGGGAAACTATTTCTAATTCGGCACTAAAAGAAAGCCTTAAACAAATTTTTGATGTTTCTAATAAAATAGGGAATTGGTATTATAAGTTTTCTTTGCTTTAAACTTACTTCTTCAAATGCTCCCACCCCTGTGCAACCAATTCGTGTTTGTTTCCACCACGGGTAATTAAATGTTGCCCTTCGGATTTTTCTGTAATATACCCAATAATACTTAAGCCATTATTGGCATTTATCTTTTCATAATCGGCTTGTGCTACAGTAAATAATAATTCATAATCTTCACCACCGCTTAATGCACATGCTGTAGGGTCCAGTTCTAATTTATAGGCAAAGGCTTTACTGTCTTCATTCAATGGCAGTTTATCTTCGTACAACACACAACCTACATTGCTTTGTTTGCAAATGTGCAACATTTCGCTGCTAAGGCCATCACTAATATCCATCATGCTGGTGGGCATAATGTTTTGTGCTGCAAAATATTCTATTACATCTTTTCTTGCTTCTGGTTTTAATAAGCGGCCAACAATGTATGCCTGGTCTTCCAGGTCGGGCTGTGCGCCGGTGGTTTCAAAAATTTTTCTTTCTCTTTCCAAAATAGTCAAGCCTAAAAAGGCACCTCCTAAATCGCCGCTCACACAAATCAGGTCGTTTACTTTTGCACCACTTCTTGTAACATAACTATCAGGTGCCACTTCACCAATAGCGGTAATGCTTATAACAAAACCCCGCTGGCTGGTAGTAGTATCGCCACCTACCAAATCCACATCATATTCTTTGCAGGCGGCATAAACGCCTTCGTAAAATTCATCCAAAGCTTCCACACTAAACTTGTTGCTGATGCCTATGCTGATAACAATTTGTGTAGGGGTAGCATTCATGGCATAAATATCACTCAGGTTTACCACCACGCTTTTGTAGCCTAAATGTTTTAAAGGGGTGTAGCTCAAATCAAAGTGAATGCCTTCTAATAATAGATCTGTACTTATAACAGTTTGCCTTCCAAAATGATCAATTACTGCGCCATCATCTCCAACACTTAAAATAGTAGATGCATTTTTTATTTCATTATTTTGGGTAAGGTGATCTATTAAACCAAACTCTCCCAAAGAGGATATTTCTGTTCTTTCTTCCATGAAAAATATTTAAAACCTTAGCTTAATTGTTTTCTGTTATTAATAATATCCAGCATTTCCTCATGTATCAACCCGTTAGTGGCTAAAATCTGTGGTTGATAAGGCGAATAAGGCTTGCCATTAAAATCTGTAACTTTTCCTCCGGCTTCTTCTATAATTAAAAATCCGGCAGCGCTGTCCCATGCAGACAAGTGATGTTCGTAAAAACCATCAAAGCGCCCTGCAGCAACCCAGCATAAGTCAATAGCTGCGCTACCAAGACGACGTACCGGAACTCCTTTTCGAATTAGTTTTTCAAAAATTTGCAATGGCCCGTTGGGTTCGTCTAAATAAGTATAAGGAAAACCGGTTACCAGGCAACTTTTAACAACCTCTGTTTTATTACCTACTTGAATTTTTTTGTTATTTAGTGATGCTCCAAATCCTTTTTGTGCAAAAAATAATTCATTCATCAGTGGGTTATAAACAGCTCCCATAATCATTTCGCCTGCTTTTTCCACACCAATGCTAACACAACAAAGCGGAATACCATTCGCAAAATTTATAGTGCCATCAATGGGGTCAATTATCCATTTATATTCACTGTTTGTAATTATTTCACCACTTTCTTCACTTAAAATATAATGATCGGGATAATTTTGCTGTATAATATCAATAATAGCTTTTTCAGATGCGTGGTCAGCCTCTGTAACCGGATTGTTAATACCTTCTTTATTAGTAATTTTAAACTCACCATTAAAAAAACGCTGTAATTCTTTACCACCCGCTTCTACCGCTTTTAGGAGCACTGTTTTTATCATGCAGCAAAGATAAACTTCGATTTTGGAATTTGGATTTATGATTTTAGATTTGGCTATGCAAAGAAAACAATTTTTAAAGTTGGCGCTGTTAACCAATTTAAGTTTGGTTTTAGAACCAGAAAAAATTTTCTCCAATAACACCAAATTAAAAGCTTTCGAAAATGTAATGTATTATAAACAGGGGGATGCTGAGTACGAAATTTTAAGAAAAGGTTTTAACAAACGCATTGACAAATTTCCTTTAATAATTGCATTATGTAAAAATACTGAGGGAGTTGCAGAAGCCATAAAATATGCAAAACAAAATAATTTACCTGTGGCAATAAAAAGCGGCGGACATTGTATGGAAGGATTTAGTTGTAATAATGGAGGTATGGTTATTAATCTTTCCTTATTAAATAAAGCAGATTGGGTTGATAAAGAAATAATAACTGTTGGCCCGGGTTGTACCTTATCAAATTTATATGATACCATATTGCCAAAAGGGAAAATTATACCCGGAGGTTCTTGTGCCAGCGTGGGTATTGGCGGCCTGGTTTTAGGGGGTGGCTATGGTATATTGGCAAGAAAATTTGGACTGGCTTGTGACAGTTTACTGGAACTAACCATGGTGGATGGTAATGGGCAAATAAGAAACTCTAAAGATGATAAAGAATTATTGTGGGCTTGTAAAGGTGGTGGCAACGGTAATTTTGGTGTAGTAACATCTTTAAAGTTTAAAACACATAAAGCACCGGAAAACTTACAAAGTTTTAGGTTTAAATCCTATAAAGTAAGCGCTGCAAAGGCAAAAGCCATTTTACAAAAATGGTTTAAAGTAACGGAAACATTATCACCAGATTGTTTTTCTGCCTATGTATTGAACGGAACAAGGATGTATATTTTATTAACCAATACAGGTAAACATACAGCAGATGTTCAAAATGCAATTAATGAACTAACTGCAGTGTCGGATAAAACAACCAAAACAAAACCACAAGCCCTTGCCACAGCATTAAAAGTTTTTTATGGAAGAAAAGAACCGTTGTTTTTTAAAAACGCTTCCGCCGGCTTATATAAAAATTTTACCGATATAGAAAATTGTATTGACAAGGCAATTGATATTGTACTTGCAACACCGGGCATGATTTACCAGGTAAATACATTGGGAGGTAATATTATTAATACAGAAGCGGAAAATGCAGCAGCTTTTCCACATAGGGCGTATACTTATTTTTCGGAATTACAAACTTATTGGGAAAGCGAAAAACAAAGTAAAAGATTTGAGAAAAGATTTCAGGAAGTTCAAAATATTTTTACGGGCAATGGTATTCTCACTCAGTACAGAAATTATCCTGATATTAATTTTAAGAACTGGGATAGTCTTTATTACGGCAGTAATTATGCAAGACTGCAAAAAGTAAAAAGTAAGTATGATCCCAATAATTTAATACGGCATGAACAGAGTGTAAAAAATGGATAAAAAAATGTTAGGCATTAAACAGAGAAATATTGAATTTTAAATGTTTTTAAGTTATTGATTACATTCGCACTTAAACCATTTGTACATTCGATATTATAAACTCATCACTATTGCAATTATCTGTTATCATAGTAAACTATAATGTAAAATATTTTCTGGAACAATGCCTTTGCTCTGTAATAAAAGCATGTAAAAATATTGATGCAGAAATTATTGTAGCAGACAATAATTCATCTGATGGCAGCAAGGAATTTTTGTTTCCAAAATTTACTTCGGTTAATTATATATGGAATAACGAAAACCTGGGATTTGCCAAAGCTAATAACCAGGCTTTGCTACAGGCAAAAGGAGCGTTTATTCTTTTTTTAAATCCCGATACCATTGTACCTGAAGATTGTTTTGAAAAGTGTATCGAATTTTTTACTAAACATCCCGAAGCCGGGGTGTTAGGTATCCGAATGATTGATGGAGCAGGAAAATTTTTAAAAGAAAGCAAAAGATCTTTTCCTTCGCCATTAACCTCCTTGTATAAATTATCGGGGATTACCAAATTTTTTCCCCGGTCTAAAACATTTGCAAAATATTATTTAGGTCATTTAACTGAACATGAAAACCACGAGGTGGATGTGCTGGCAGGAGCTTATATGATGATACCCAAAAAAATTTTAAACATAACAGGAAGCTTTGATGATACATTTTTTATGTATGGCGAGGATGTTGACTTAAGTTACCGTATACAAAAAGCAGGGTATAAAAATTATTATTTTGCCGAAAGTACCATTTTGCATTTTAAAGGGGAAAGTACAAAAAAGGGAAGCCTGAATTATGTACGGATGTTTTACAGAGCTATGAGCTTGTTTGTAAAAAAACATTATAGCGGCGGCCGTGCAGGTATTTTTAATTTTTTAATTCAAACAGGTATTTTTTTAAGGGCTGTACTTACTGTAGCTGGAAAATTTTTACAAAAAATTGGGTTGCCATTATTGGATGCAGGAATCATTTTTATGAGCTTTTGGTTTATTAAATACTTGTGGAGCAATTTTATAAGGAGGGAAGTAAACTATTCTCCCAATATGCTCATTATTGCCTTCCCGGTTTTTACTATTATATTTTTAATTGCTTCTTACTATTCGGGTTTGTATGACAGGGGCTATAAACTAACGCAACTTAACCGTTCAACAGCAATTGCTTCACTGGTTTTATTAAGTGGCTATGCATTATTGCCCGAAAGTATCAGATTTTCCAGGGGAATATTGTTATTTGGTATAGTGATGGCTTTTATAGTTATGAGTGTATTGAGATGGTTATTTATACAATGGAATTTGTTAAGCAAGGCAGATGAACAAGAGGAGGATCGGCAAACAATAGTTGTGGCTGATGAAAAAGATTTTAGTGTTGTTACAAAAATAATGCACCAGGCGGGTATGACAGAAAGAGTTTTGGGAAGGGTTGATAATAATTTAACCGCAAACAATAAGTCGTTAGGAAGCATTAATCAATTGAACAATCTTGTTAAAATATATTCTGTAAAAGAAATAATTTTTTGTGAAAATGGTTTAAGTTTTAAAGAAGTGATTACAGCAATTCAGCAATTACCTTATGGAGTTAGAAATAAATTTCATGCATCGGGCAGCAGCAGCATAATTGGCAGTGATAACAAAGATGTTAGTGGTAAATTTGTTACAGGTAAAAACAATTACCTTATTTCAATCCCGGCTAATAAAAGAAATAAAAATTTACTCGATGTTATTGTAGCTGTTATTTTACTTATAAGTTTCCCTGTTCACCTGGTGCTGCAAAAAAAACCATTTAATTTTTTTAAAAACATTTTAGCAGTTTTATTTTTGCAAAAAACATGGGTTGGTTATGCAACATATTTAAATAAATTACCCCCTATTAAAAAAGGAATTATTACTTCAACAGCCTTACCAGAATCGGTAAATGATCTGCCCTTAGAAAGCCTTTATCTTTCTGATCAATGGTATGCAACATCCTATTCAGCTGCTACCGATTTAAAAAAAATATTAAAAGGTTATAAGTATTTATGTTATTAATTTTAAAGCTGTTGGGTAAATTCCCTTATAACTTCTTTATATTCATCCTGATTTATTAAAACATTAGTATAGGGAAAAATGGCTGCTTTTTGTAAAGATTTATTTAATGAAAAATTATTTTGAGCAGTACTGAAAAATATTTTTTTCTTCATTAAATAGCCGGCAAGATATTCCTGTTCTGTTTGCCCGGGAGTGGGAATAAGTATTGCTTTTTGCTGCAGTTTTATTAAATCCATAATTGAAGTATAGCCGCTTCTGCAGAGGGTTAAATTGGACTGTTGTACAACCTTGTTTAATGCATCTGCAGATAAATGGTTTACAATTTTTATTTGCTGAGTACTTTCTAAAACATTAGTTTCTTTTTCAAATTCTTCGGGCAAACCTCTTACTACTAAAACTTTTCCTGAAAAAACTTTTAATTCTTTCAACACCAATTTTTCAAATATTGTTCTTTGGGGTTCGGGGCCGGAGATAATTGCCAGGAGATCATATATTTTTTCAGCACCAAATTTTTCAAACCTGGATAAAGGGCCCAGATATTTTACGGGAGTTTTTGGTAAACTTTCAGGGTGAGATAATTCTCCGGCAAGATTATTTGTTGATTTATTATCTGGAACCCAGCAGGCTAAATATTTATTAATAAAAAAGTAATGAATTTTTTGAGCTACCCAATCTGTAAAATGAAAACCAGTTTTTATTTTCAACTGATGGGTAATATAAATGCAGGGCTTTTTTGAATAAAATAATCCCAGGCGATTGTCTGATACTACTGCATCAATATTAAGGTTGTTAATTATTTTTTTAAGCCAGCGATGTTCGGCATAAATTCCCCAAATTAGTTTAGGAAATTGTGAAAGCAAAACAAGCGGCAGTAACACTTTATACCTGCTATAGGTTATTCTATATCCCTTTAGTTGCGTAAAAACCACATTTGGGAACTCTTTTTTTAATAAATTTTTAATTTTCCCATCAGCGGCAATAATTACTTCAAAATTTAAGGCAATGAGGGTATAAATTATTGGAATACAACGGGTAGCATGGCCAAGACCCCAATCAAGCGGAGCAATTAAAACCCTTTTTTTATCTACTACAGTGTTAATTTTTTCAAATTCCATATTAACTAAACAATAAATTAATGTGAAAATAGTTTAACTTTCGTAATCAAGACGATGGAAAAGCTATTTAAAATCACAATATTATTTACATTAATTGTTAGTTTGGTAGTTACAGGATGCTCTTCTTCAAAGAAGGGACAATGTGGGTGCCCAAGCAAAACAGGTATGATGGGTTATTGAAGTGTAATGTACTAGTATTAGAAACCCCCCAATTAAAATGAACAACGCAAACCGGGATTTACTGGTATTGTTCAACCAGGAGTTAATGACTCCGCAAGCAATAGAGCATGAGGTAGATTTGCTTCATGGTATTTTGTATTCGGTTGAAAGTATGGAAAACATTATTACAGCACATGAAGTAATTGATGTTAACAGGTACAAAATTATTACTTCCTCAAAACTGCTTAGAAATATTTTTCGCCAAAGAGAATTAAAACCTTTTGTATTTTTAAATTGTAAAAATTAAACCAGGGTTAGGTTAATCGATCCAAAGCGTTTTTTAGTTTTTCCAGCATTTCATCAATCTCTTCTATTTTACAAGTGCCCACACTTAAGCGATACCAATTACTACTTTTCTTTGCACCAAAAGCATAAAAAGGAACAATTGCAATTTTTGCCTCGCTTAAAATATACCCTGTTACCTCACTTTGAGTTTCTAATATTTTTCCTCCGGCAGTTTTTTTGCCCACTAAATTTATTTGTACAGTAAGGTATATAGCTGCCTGCGGAGTAACAGCATCTATATTAAAGCCCTCTTTCTTTAGTTGTATAATACCATTATAAATCCTGTGCAGGCGCTCTTCAATTGCCCTTTTAAAAATTATAAAATAGTTGTCAATATTTTTAGTTTGCCCTAAATAATTTGCAACAGCTTTTTGTTCGGCCATTGGCGCCCATGCGCCAACGTGGCTGTTAATGGCTTTCATTTTACAAATTAAATCAGCCGGCCCCATACTCCAGCCAACCCTTACACCTGTAGCTGCAAAGGCTTTACTTATACCATCAATAAAAATGGTGTATGCTTTCATTTTTGGAAACAAGGAAACCGGGTTATAATGTTGGGTACTGCCAAAAGTCAGTGTCCAGTATATCTGATCATATAATAAATACAATTTTTTTTCACCGGCATTGCGGGATTCATTTTCTTCAATTACTAATTCACAAATTGCAGAAAGTTCCTTTTTGGTAAATGTTGTACCTGTTGGGTTAAGCGGAGAGCATAATGCCAAAAGTGAAGCACCTTTTAAGTGAGGCTTTATTTCTGCTGCGGTAGGCATAAAATTATTTTCCAGTTTGCTTTCAATCAGTACGTGCACTCCTTCGGTAAAATGTACATAGTGGTTATTGTTCCAGCTGGGTACCGGGTAAATTACTTTATCCTCTTTATCAACAATAGCTCTGAAGGCAGCATAAATAAGTGGCCTGCCACCAGCTGCAATTAAAATTTCTTCAGGGGTATAGTCCAGCGCTTCTCTTTCTTTAATAAATGCGCCTACAGCTTTCCGTAATTCCGGAATGCCATCTGCAGGGGGATAAGTAGTATGGTGATTTTTATAGGCATCAATAATTTCATTTTCCAGTTCCCGGGGAATTGGAAAAACAGAAGAATCAAAATCTCCGATGGTGTAATTATAAATTTTATTACCCTGTTTTATTTTTTCTTTTATTTCTGCTCCAAGGCTTACAATTTCCGACCCAATTAAAGTTTCTGCCAGGCGGCTTAATTTATTTACGTTCATATCCGGTAATAATTAAAGGGCAAAAGTAAATTTTAAAGATGGGTAAAACAAAAAAGAGAATCGGGATAAAGCGATTCTCTTTTTTTATACTTTAAGTTATTACTTTTTAGTTTTTCACAACCTAACATATTCCTCATGCCCAGGAATGACAGAATATTCAGATGACAGCACATTTACTCTTTACCGGATAATAATTTTTTGGGTAATGATCTTTTCCCCGCCTTGCATGGCAGATAAAATATAGACACCCGAAGACAGGGATGGCAATTCAACAGGCAACACAGTTCCATTTGCAGTCATTGCTTTTTTAAATACCGCTGCTCCACTCATATTCATCAACTGAATTTCCACAATGCCAGTGAAGCTGTTCTTGAACTGCAGGTTTATTTTTTCTCTCCTGTTGAGTACCGTTGGATAAACCCAAACTGCTTCATTAGTATTTTTTATTAAAATGCTATTTGAATAATTAATGCGCTTAAATTCATCGGTGATCTTAAGCCGGTACCAGGACCTGCCCTTCAATGGATGGGGATCAGTAAAGTCATAGCTATTACTGTTTAAATGAATGGAATTTACATTTCCGATCACTGTAAAATTCCAGTTATCACTGCTGCGTTCTATTTGGTATGTTGCCACATTCTCATCATCAGATGAGGACCATTGCAGGGTTACTTTCTCTAAAACCAAAGTACCATCAAAGGAATTTAATTTTACCGGTAATGGAATGGAGTTCATACCATGTGCTCCCTGTAAATAGGCAGCGGGGTAGCGCCATGGGCCATAGACCTGGCCAGTTATGGCAGTTACTTTATCATATTCAACCCTTGTACGTATTTTATTATTCCTGCTGCCCACTTTTTGCACATTGCTTTTCAACTCAATGCCTGTAATGCCAAGATCAATATAAGACGCTTTACCAAGGAAAGCCGTGCTATTGGTGATAGGGATACCGCTAAATGCATCGCCTTGTTTTTTTACTTCCCAAACTAATTTACCTTTTACCCTGCCCAAGGGAGATTTTGCAAACAAGCCTGCGCCAAATAAATTAGGTTCGGTTATATTAAAGTAACCAATGGGTGTAGTAAGATCAGTATTGTATAATTTAAGATTATTGTGTAAACCGGTATTGTTATTGCCATAATAAACGAAGGCAGCACCATTTAAACCTCCATAATAAGGAGCACCACCAATCACATCACTATAGCCATCTCCATTTACATCACCTGCTGATGCTACACTGTTTCCTAATAAAGAAGTGGCAACATTACTTTCAACATACCAATTTGTGGTTAACGATAAACCGGTTGACGATCCATAATAAGCATACATGGCCCCTTCTCTTGACTGGCCATTTGAAATTTCCCTTGCACCTACAACCACATCACTATAACCATCTCCATTTACATCACCTGCTGAACTTACACTATAACCAAAGTAGGAACTTGCTATATTACTTTCTGCAGTCCAACTAATTGTAGGGGAAAGCCCAGTTGGAGAACCATAATAGACAAAGGCAGCACCTTCGTCGGTTGTTGGGTCATCGTAATATGTTGCTCCTACTATGGCATCACTATATCCATCACCATTTACATCACCGGCTGAGGCAACACTGATCCCGAACTGTGCATTTGGCTGATTACTTTCGGCTGTCCAGTTTGCAACTGCAGGCAGCCCGGTAGCAGAACCATAAAAAGCAAATACCTTTCCTTCATCTATTTCCGGGTTATCATAAGTATGTGCCCCGATAATTACATCACTATATCCATCTCCATTTACATCGCCAAGGCTTGCAACTGAAATACCAAAAAAGGCCCCTGTTTGATTACCTTCAGCAGACCAATCAGGCATTGCTGCAGGTATTGTGGCTGAGCCATAAAAAAGATAAACTTTTCCTTCGTCAATTTCTATTATTCCATCAACATCATATTGAGGAGCCCCGATAATTATATCACTATAACCATCTTTGTTTACATCTCCTGCAGCAGAAAGATATGCTCCTAAAATAGAGCCCGCAAAATTATTTTCATAAGTCCAGGCAGCAGTACCGGCAAGCCCACCGGATGATCCGTAATAAAGATAAGCCCTGCCTTCCTGTGACTGTCCATTTGTATATCCATAGGCACCCACAATTACATCACCATATCCATCGCCATTTACATCTCCTGCAGCTGCCACACAACGACCAAAATATTCATTGGCCATTGAACCAACAGCCGTCCATGCAGCTGTAGTGGATAACCCTACTGCTGATCCCATGTATAACCAGGCTTTTCCATTGTCTCCAAAACCCTGATCATAAATATAAGCGCCAACAATTACATCAGAAAATCCATCACTGTTTACATCGCCGGCACTGGTGACACTTAAACCATAATTGGCTCCGCCCTGCGCTTCTAATACCTGCCAGTTGTTTGTTGTTTTTAATCCATTGGGGCTGCCGTGGTATATATATGCAGCTCCGGTATAGGATGAAACACCTTCAGCACCTACAATTATATCACTAAATCCGTCACCATTAACGTCACCCACACTTGCAACACTTCGGCCAAACTCATCATTTACACTAATTCCATTCAATGTAGTTACAGGTGTAGAAGAAAAAACTCCGTTGCTACCAAGAAAGATATAAGCAGCACCTCTATTAGAAGAAACACCAAATGCACCAACGATCACATCACTGTATCCGTCTCCATTCACATCCCCGGCACAGGCAACGCTATTACCAAATGCATCAAATCCAGTAATACCATTCAGTATAGCTGCAGGAGATGAAGAAATAACGCCACCGCTTCCGAGGAAAATATAAGCAGCACCTCTAAAAGTAGATACACCATATGCACCAACGATCACATCACTGTATCCGTCTCCATTCACATCCCCGGCACAGGCGACGCTTGTACCAAAATAATCACCTGCGCTAACGCCATTAAATGTTTTTGCAGGGGAGGTAGAAAAAACTCCGTTGCTACCAAGAAAGATATAAGCAGCACCTCTATTAGAAGAAACACCAGATGCACCAACGATCACATCGCTGTAACTGTCCCCATTTACATCCCCGGTACCGGCAACGCTTGAACCAAAAACATCATTAACACTAATCCCATTCAAGGTAGCCGCCGGAGTTGAGGAAAAAATACCACTGCTTCCCCGAAAGATATAAGCAGCACCAATATTTGATGATCTGCCATTTGCTCCAATAATTACATCGCTATACCCGTCGCCATTTACATCCCCGGCACTGGCAACGCTTATACCAAAATTATCACCTGCGCTAACGCCACTCAATGTTTGTATGGGTGAAGAAGAAAAAACAGCACTGCTTCCGAGGAAGATATAAGCAGCACCTATATTTGATGATCTGCCATTTGCTCCAATAATTACATCGCTATATCCGTCGCCATTTACATCCCCAGCACCTGCAACGCTAACACCAAACTGATCATTTCCACTTATACCATTTAAAGTAGTAACAGGGGAAGAAGACAAGCCAGTATTGCTTCCGAGGAAGATATAGGCTGCTCCTTTTTGACCGGCAACCCTAAACGCACCAACTACCACATCACTGTACCCATCCCCATTTACATCACCTGCACTGGCAACACTAAAACCAAATTGATCATTTGTAGCAATCCCGTAAAGTATTGTTGCCGGTGTAGTACTGATAGGGTCAATTGTAATAGGATACACAGCGTTTTTAGTAACTACATCAATGCTTATTTTATTTTTATTTACTGCAAAAGATGCTTCCAGTTCAGTATTATTTGCATCCCAAACTTTTAAATCATTATAGGTTAATTTTTTATTGTAGCCTTTACCAGATGCCTTTGCAAAATGTATTTCTTTAGCATTTGCCCTGTTAACTAACCATCCTTTGTTCGCTTCCAGTTGTACAGATAATTTTTCGGGATTGCCTGCCGGTTGCCGGTTGATGATAAAATTCTGCCTTACCCCTTCTTTATTATTTATATACTCTGTAATAAATTGGTTGTTATTATTAAACTGGATGCTTTTACCATTTTGTGTTACCACCGGATTGACTACAGGAGTATATAATTTATTTTTACCTTCATAAACACCTTTTAGCAAAAGTGTTAATTTCCATTTATCGGCACTGTCGTTACGGGGTGTTAAGGTAAATTGATCGCTGGAATAGAATGCCTTTAAGTTTTGTTTACGGTTGGGGGCGCAAAACAGCCCTGATTGTTCATCTTTCTTTATTTCATATTCACTGGCTTCAATATTTTTTATTACCTCAGCATACCAATTGCTTTGTTTTAATGCAGCGGTATCAACAGTATTATTTTTTTTAGTTTCAAAAGGGCTTACTGTATTACTATTTTTAAATGAAGGTAATTTTGTTGAATTAAAAGCGTTTTTATGAGGTAAATTAGTAATAACAGGCGAGGTAAAATATTGTGGAAGTGGTATAAATGCTATAGCAACAACCAAAGTAAAAATCTTATACATCCCGTAAGTTTTATTTAAATAGAAAAAGCCGGATAGCTGAAATGATTTTACAGGATAAAGGAACTATAGCAAATATAATAAAAAATAAATGCAGTGGCATAGTGCACTGCATTTATTAAATAAGATTTTATTTAGTCTATGGTTTTATATTCCTTAAACGCTTTTAAAGGTGTATTTTCTGCCAATTTTTTATAAGCCTCCCACTTAGTAGTAAAAAAGGTATTGGCTTTATCAACAGCCTGAGTAACTAAAATTTCGGCAATTTCTATCTGGTTAATTTCCTGGGTATCCGGTATTTTACTTTTACCTAAAACTTCGCCTGATGCAGCCTGTAATTTATCACTAACAGTTAATTGATACACTGCACCATAACCTTGCTTTTCCTGCGGTTTACCAAAAATAAAATTGCGGATATTTTTTATAGAGTCTGTCATAGCCTTACCTACTTTGCGCAAACTGTCTGCTTCTTTTCCTTCTACATTTTTTAGCTGGGCTTCTACTTTTGCAATAGTTTCTTCTCCTTCTGTTAATTGATCGGTAATATTAGTAAGCCGGGCACTGCTTTTTTCCAGGCGCTGCAACAACAGTTTTTTGCTATTGTATACCTCATTATTAAATGGTGTTAATGGATTTTCATTTACAATTAGCGTAGTTGAATCGGCCTCTTTACCCATAGTAACCACTAATTTGTAATTACCCGGCGGAGTCAGCAGGCCAAAATTTACCGGTTCGGGTGCATTGGGTTTTGGTTTTGCACTACCGGGCTGGCGTACACCTTTGGTTTCAAAACCCCAGTAATTTCTATTGAGGCCGGTATCAATTTTTATCTTCATTGTTCTTATCAAATCATTGCCTTGGGTATAAATTTTTATTGTAGCAGAGTCCTGCTTTGTTTTGTCAGTTGTATCAGACTTGTCTTTTGGTTTAATAAAAAAAGAATATTGTGCACCACGATTTCTGTTTTGACCTTCGTAAAGGCCCCAGGTACTCCACTCGTAACCGGTAGCGGGTTTGTATTTAGCCTGGTAGGCTGCAGGAGGATCAAATACAACAAGTTTATTTTTAAAAATGCTGCCACTGTTGGCTGCAACTTTACGCAAAGGCCGGATATCATCTATCACATACATTGCCCTGCCAAATGTTGCAATACATAAATCAGCTTCTCTTTCCTGTATAGCTAAATCGTATGTAGATACGGATGGGTAACTGTTTTTCCATTGCTGAAAAGTAACGCCATTATCAAAGCTTACCCATAGGCCCTGCTCTGTTCCGGCAAAAATTAAATTAGGTTCTGCCGGATCCTGTATCATGCATAAAGCATAACCCTTTACTTTATTTTCATCAATTAACCTTTCCCAGGTTTGGCCAAAGTTTTTTGTGCGAAAAATATAGGGTTTAAAATCTCCCCTGCGGTAATCATTGCAAACTACAAAAGCTTCTGCAGCATTATAGCGGCTTGCTGTAATTTGGGGTATCCAGGCACCTAAAGGCATACCCGCTATTTTTCCTCTGAAGTTGGTCCATGTTTTACCGCCGTCTTTGGTAAGTTGTACATTGCCATCATCGGTACCTGCCCAAATTACATTATTGTCTTTAGCTGAAGGTGCAATACAAAGAATGGTGTTATAATTTTCTGCTCCGGTAATATCAATAGAAAGGCCACCATTATTTTCCTGGTTTTGCTGTACTTTATTATCTGTGGTTAAGTCGGGAGAAATAATTTGCCAGTTTAATCCTTTATTATTGCTTTTATGTATAAACTGGCTGCCATAGTAAATGGTTTTTGCGTCAAGCGGATCTTGCGCAAAAGCAGCATTCCAATTAAACCTTAAATAAGTTTTTACGTCTGGTACGGGGGGTCTTATACTCATTTCTTCACCGGTAACTACATTACCTTTTTGTAATTCCCCTTCCTGGCTCATAGAGTAAATCCAATCGTTATTTTCCGGATCGGGTGATACATCAAAGCCATCGCCCCCCGACAAACTGTTCCAATAATAATTTCTAATGCCTCCGCTTGTCCAGCTATATGCGGGGCCGCTCCAGCTGCCATTATCCTGCATGCCACCCATAATATTATAGGGTATTTTATTATCTGTATTCACATGATAAAACTGGCCTACTGGTAATTGTTCATCAAACTTCCAGGTACGGCCCCTGTCTCTGCTGATGCCAATACCGCCATCATTACCATCAATAATAAAACCAGGGTCGTTAGGGTTAATCCAAAAAGCATGATGATCAGGATGAATACCACTGTAAGGAATAATGGTTTTAAAGGATTTGCCACCATCTTCACTCATACTTATGATTTGAGTAATATTGTATAACCTGTTTTCATTTTGTGGATCTACTTTTATATCCTGAAAATAAAACGCCCTGTTGGTAACATCGCTTTTGTTGCTGTTAACAAGCTCCCATTTTAAGCCGCCATCATCGGTACGGTACAAACCGTTTTTAGCAGCTTCTACCATTGCGTATATACGTTTGGGTTCGTTGTTACTAATGGTAAGTCCTATACGGCCAAAGTTCCCTTCGGGTAAACCTTCTTCTTTCCCTTCTTTTTTCCAGTTTTTTCCTCCATCATAAGTAATATATAAACCACTTCCACTACCGCCACTCATAAAGCTGAAAGGGGTGCGGCGGTGCTGCCACATGGCTGCAATTAATTTATTAGGATTGCTGGGGTCAATAATTAAATCGGCACAACCACTTGAATCATTAGTGTGTAAAATTAAACTCCAGGTATCGCCGCCATCAATTGTTTTGTAAACGCCACGTTCGGGATGCTCGGCATAAGGATTGCCAATAGCAGCAACATAAATTGTATTGGGATTAACGGGGTCAATAATAATACGGTGAATATTTTTTGTTTTTTCCAACCCCATCATCTTCCAGTTTTTTCCACCATCTAAGCTTTTGTAAATACCTCCGCCAAGATTAATAGAGTTACGCGGATTACCTTCGCCGGTACCTACCCATAAAACTGATGGGTTACTTTGTTGTACAACAACGGCACCAATATTTAATATGGGTTGATCATCAAAAATGGGCTGCCATGTAGTACCGGCATTTTCAGTTTTCCAAACTCCGCCGGATGCGGTGCCTAAATAAATAATATCGGGGTTGGTATAAAGGGCATCAATAGAAGTTACCCGGCCACTCATACCCGCCGGGCCAATACTGCGGGCTTTTAAATTTTTAAACTGATCAAGGGAAATTTTTTGTGCGAATGTATTATTTGATATAAAAAATACTACAGCAGCAAAAGCTAATAATTTTTTCATTGCAGAAATTTTGAGGAATGAAGTTGCAACAAAAATAGCGATAGAACAAAAGAAATATATGAATGGAAAGTGAATATAGTTTTGTGGTATTTAATTCATTACTTCACTCCTTACTATCATTTGCTTTTTTAAAATCAAGCACTACAGAATTAATACAATAACGCAAGCCTGTTGGTGGTGGCCCATCTTCAAATACATGTCCTAAATGACTTTTGCACCTGCCACACATTACTTCTGTCCTTTTCATGCCATGGGTATTATCGGGCGTATATATAATACTGCCTTTAGTTACCGGTTCAAAAAAACTTGGCCAGCCACAACTGCTTTCAAACTTGCCATTACTACGAAAAAGCTGATTGCCACATACAGCACAATAATAAGTACCTACTTCCTTGTGTTCGGTATATTTTCCTGTAAATGCTCTTTCTGTACCTTTTTCTCTGGCAATTTCATATACATCTTTAGGTAATATTTTTTTCCATTCTTCATTGCTAATGGATACTTTATTACTGTCGGAGTTTGAATAAGCCGGGTTGTTGATTTTATTGGAATCCATATTTTTTATTTGATTTTTATTGATATTACCCGAATTGCATCCGGTTAGTATTAAAAGCACTGTTATGTAAATTAATTTTATCATATCTTATTTTATATAGTCCTAACACAAGGCTTTAAATATACAAAAACATTGCCCTCAAAGATTTTCAACACTTTCTTACAATTGTTAAAGGATATTTAAAGTTCGTATATTATATTTGCTTACATCACAAGGTTAGTAAGTAAATATGTTTAATTTAATACTATTTGGCCCTCCAGGCAGTGGCAAAGGAACGCAAAGCGAAAAACTTATTGCGAAATATGGTTTAAAACATCTTAGCACCGGCGATCTTTTGCGCAGCGAAATTGCCAATATGAGCCTATTAGGTATTGAAGCAAAAAAAATGATGGATAAAGGCCAGTTGGTACCTGATGAGGTTGTAATTGGTATGATAAGTTCTGCTTTGGACTCCAATCCGGGAGCGAAAGGATTTTTATTTGATGGCTTTCCACGCACATCGGCACAGGCCGAAGCCCTGGATAAATTGCTGAAGTTAAAAAATACATCTATTGCCGTAATGCTTGCTTTAAATGTTAGCGAAGAGGAGTTGACCAAAAGATTAATGAAGCGTGGTGAAACAAGCGGCAGAAGTGACGACACCAACGAAACTGTTATAAGAGCAAGAATTACAGAGTATCATAATAAAACTGCTGCCGTTGCTGATTACTATAAAATTTTTGATAAAGTAGTAATGGTAAAAGGCGAAGGAACAGTTGATGATATTTTTAAAGAATTGAGTAATGAAATAGATAGCAGAATGTAATTGTTTTACAATCTTTTTAAAAAAGCATCCCGTCATTTGGCGGGATGCTTTTTTTATTTACATTGTGTTGCTAAATAAAAAAATATGGATGAAACAAAACTTAGTTTTATTAAATATGGATTTATAGAATCAGTAAAAAACCTGCCTGCTACTTCGGTTGGTAAATGGGGAAAGATGAATAGCCAGCAAATGGTGGAGCATGTGTCTGCAATTTTTAATTTCTCCTCAGGTAAACTCCATATTCCATTAGTTACCCCGGAAGAACATTTACCAAAATATAAAGAATTTTTATTGAGTGATAAAGAGTTCAGGGAAAATACAAAAGCTCCGGAAAGTGTAGTAGGCGAAGCGCCTTTGCCACTGGAGTATAAAAATATGGATGAAGCTATAGATGCTTTACAAAAAAATATAACTGCCTTTCTTGATTATTTTAAAGAAAACGAAAATAAAACAACGCTTCACCCGGTATTTGGGGAATTAAATTTTGAAGAATGGACTTTGTTTCATTATAAGCATGTATTGCATCATGCAAAGCAATTTGGGTTGTAGCTTTACAAAACAAACGATTTGTTTATATGATTAAATTAGAAAATTATATTGGGGGCAACTGGATAACCGGTGATGGAGAGGGGCAATATTTGTATAATGCTGTTACTGCAGCAGTAATTGGTACTGCCAGTACAAAAGGTTTAGATTTTAAATCTATCACCCATTATGCCAGGGAGGTTGGCAACCCGGCATTACGCAAAATGACGTTTCATGCAAGAGGTAATATGCTTAAAGCATTAGCATTGCATTTAAGAAAACACCTTGATAAATTTTATACAATTAGTTACCAAACCGGTGCCACCAAAGCAGATAGCTGGGTAGATATTGAGGGGGGAATTGGAAATTTATTTGTCAACGCATCGTTGCGAAGAAAATTTCCGGACGAAGTTTTTTGTATAGATGGCGAAAGCCACAATCTTAGCCAGAACAATACTTTTATGGGCACCCATATTCTTACACCAAAAGAAGGTGTGGCCATTCATATCAATGCATTTAATTTTCCGGTCTGGGGTATGCTGGAAAAAATTGCTGTTAATCTATTAGCAGGAATGCCCTGTATTGTAAAACCTGCAACAGTTACCAGTTATTTAACTGAAGCGGTAGTAAAAGAAATTATTGCCAGTAAAATTTTACCTGAAGGAAGCTTACAATTAATTTGTGGCAGTGCCGGCGATTTATTAGATCAGGTAACATCGCAGGATGTAGTAACCTTTACGGGTAGTGCAGCAACCGGGTTACTATTAAAATCTAATCCAAATATTTTAAGAGAATCGGTTCCATTTACCATGGAAGCCGATAGTTTAAATTGCATTGTGCTGGGCGAAGATGCAGCACCGGGAACTGCTGAGTGGGACATTTTTGTAAAAGAAGTGCGAAGAGAAATGACTTTGAAAGCAGGGCAACGTTGTACGGGCATCAGAAGAATATTTGTGCCCGAAAATAAAATGGAAGAAATGTGGAAGGCGATTGCATCATCACTTTCGCAAACAACAATAGGCAATCCATTAAATGAAAAAGTACGAATGGGAAGCCTTGCCGGACAAACACAACGTAATGAGGTAAAAGAACAGGTGCAAAAATTACTGGCATCATCTCAAATTGTTTATGGTAGTTTGGATAGTGTGGAAGTGATAGATGCCGATGCAAATAAAGGAGCTTTTATTTCCCCTATATTATTAATGAATGAAAAACCTTTTGATGCAAAGGAAGCACATGAAGTAGAAGCTTTTGGGCCGGTGAGTACCATTATGCCTTATAAAAATATAGATGCAGCAATTGCATTGAGTAAATTAGGTAAAGGAAGTTTGGTAAGCACAATAGTTACTGCAGATTATAAATTAGCTAAACAATATGTTGTTGCAGCATCATCTCACCATGGAAGAATTTTGGTTTTAAACAATGAGTGTGCAAAAGAAAGTACCGGTCACGGCTCACCCCTGCCGTTATTAGTACATGGTGGCCCCGGCCGGGCGGGGGGCGGTGAAGAAATGGGAGGCATACGTGGAGTGAAACATT
Organism: Ferruginibacter sp.; assembly: GCA_043755395.1. Classification (GTDB taxonomy): domain Bacteria; phylum Bacteroidota; class Bacteroidia; order Chitinophagales; family Chitinophagaceae; genus Ferruginibacter. The sequence continues at coordinate 32,435 of JAYUTC010000297.1, read as the reverse complement.
ATTTGCAGCGCACCGCTCTGCAGGGTTCTCCAACAACTATTACGGCAATCACCAATGTGTATCAGCCCAATGCCGCAGGAAAAGATACTGGCAAACACCCTTTTAAAAAATATTTTGAAGAACTGGAAATTGGCGACCAGATTGTAACGGATAAAAGAACTATCAGCAGTGAAGACATTGACAAATTTGCCGATTTAAGCGGCGATCATTTTTATGCCCATATTAAAACCACCGATTTTACTGGTACTATGTTTGAGCAACAGGTTGCACATGGCTATTTTATAATGAGTATTGCTGCAGGTTTGTTTGTGGATAGTTATGAAAAAAATCCGGTGTTATTAAATTACGGAATTGACGAACTGCGTTTTACAAAACCAGTTTACCCCGGTGCAGAAGTGTACATAAGATTTACCTGTAAAGAAAAATTGCCAAATGATAAAAGAGTAATAGAAAAACCGGAGGACTTTAAAAGAGGAGATGATATTGATAAAGGCATTGTAAAATGGCTGGTGGAGTTTTTTGATGAAACCAATGAGGTAACCGGCGTAGCCACAATTTTAACAATGGTAAAAATGAAAAATCAGTAACTTTTATAAAATTATTTTATGTCAGAAGCATATGTAAAAAGCCATATTGAGCATGGCATCAATACGATAGAATTTTTTCATCCTCAAAGCAATTCTTTACCGGGAAAAATTTTACAGGAGCTGGCCAAAGAAATTCATTTTGCAGGAACACATGATGATACGAGAGTAATTATTTTACAAAGCGCAGGCGAAAAAACATTTTGCAGTGGTGCCAGCTTTGATGAATTGATAGCTATTAAAACTGAAGCCGAAGGGTTAAAATTTTTCAGTGGATTTGCTAATGTTATTAATGCCATACGTAAATGTCCCAAATTTATTATTGGGCGAATACAGGGAAAATGCGTTGGTGGTGGAGTTGGGTTGGCTGCTGCTGTTGATTATGCTATTGCAACAGATAAAGCGGATGTAAAATTAAGTGAACTTGCTATAGGTATCGGTCCATTTGTTGTAGGGCCGGCAGTAGAAAGAAAAATTGGCACTGCAGCTTTTTCTACCCTGGCAATTGATGCGGCAACTTTTCGTAGTGCAGATTGGGCAAAACGAAAAGGCCTTTTTTCGGAAATGCATGAGAGTATAGAAAATATGGATGAAGCTATTTATAAACTTGCTAACTCTCTTAATCATTCCTCACCCCATGCAATGGCCGAAATGAAAAAAATATTCTGGAAGGGTACAGAACACTGGGATGAATTGTTGAAAGAAAGAGCTGCAATAAGCGGCAAGTTAGTATTAGGTGAATTTACAAAAAATGCCATTGAAAAATTTAAAACAAAATAAGCAGCTATAAATTATCATACTCAAAAATATCATCTATTTTACTTCCGGAGGGCATATCAAAAACCGGGTTAATAATTCCATCTCTTAAATCATACACCCAGCCATGTAAGTCGGGCCCCTTTCTGTTTTTCCAGGCTTTTTGAATTATAGATGTTTTGGCTAGATTCAATACCTGTTCTTTTACATTCAGTTCGGTAAGTAAATCAACCTGGGCATCTTCGTTATCCAAAGAATTTATTTCAACTTTATACTGGCTATAAACATTTTTAATATTCCACAACCATTTATCAATCAGGCCCAGGCTTTGGTTTCTTAAAGCAGCTCTTATACCACCGCAATTGTGATGGCCGCAAACAATTACATGTTTTACTTTTAAAACCTCTACGGCATATTGCAAAACACTTAATAAATTTAAATCGGTATGTACTACCAGGTTGGCTACATTACGATGCACAAAAATTTCTCCGGGGTCGGTGCCGGTAATTTTATCAGCGGGAACGCGGCTGTCGCTACATCCAATCCATAATACTTCGGGGCTTTGTATTTCTACTAGGCGTTTAAAATAGTTGGGGTCATCGGCCAGCATTTGAGTGGCCCATTCTTTATTATCCTGTAATATTTTTTCAAAAGGTTTCATATATCAGAACAAATGTAGGGGCTGTGGGGAAGAATAAAAAGTAAAATATACATTCAGTTAAAAGAATACCTGTAAATATTTTATGTTATTATTGATTACAATACATTCTTAGGTAAATTTTCTTCCCCTTCTATATAATGTTCGTGTGTAATTACGGGCTTGGTATTCCTGTTCATCCGCACCTGAAAAATACTTACCAGCATAGAAAATGCCATTGAAAAATAAATATATCCTTTTGGAATTTCTACACCAAATCCTTCACTTATCAATGCAAACCCTATCAGTAACAAAAAAGAAAGTGCCAGCATTTTAAAGGCGGGGTGTTTATTTACAAAATTGCTGATAGGTTCTGCAGCAACCAACATTATTAAAACAGTAACAATAATGGCCACATACATAATCCATACTTCTTTAACCATTCCTATGGCAGTAATGATGGAGTCAATAGAAAAAACAAGATCCATTATCAATATTTGAATAATTACCTGGGTAAAGGTAACGGCTTTAATTTTTTTACTTTGGTTTCCCTCTTCACCCTCCATTTTATGATAAATTTCGGTAGCACTTTTATATAATAAGAATAAACCTCCCAGTATCAAAATCAAATCTTTAACTGATATACCCTTATTAAAAATCCGGAACAAATCATTATCTAATTGCATAATGAATGATACTACTGCTAATAAAGCCAGGCGAAGCAGCATTGCAAGAATTAAGCCGTAGAGCCTTGCTTTTTTTTGTTGGTATACCGGTAATTTATTTGCTAAAATAGAGATGAATATTACATTGTCTATTCCTAAAATAATTTCTAATGCAATGAGTGTTAATAGTGAAATTATTATTTGATAATCCATAGATTCATTTTTAAAAAAAAGAATAAAATCTCTTTAAACTTTTAGCAACTATAAAAGATTATATTGGCTTAATTACATAGACAAAGAACTGGTATTTTTTGCTACCAAACAATTTCATACGCTACTCTTAATATAGCCATATTTAAATTTTGAGGATTACTGAGCCAAAATTCCTGTCTGAGTGAAATATCAATTTTACCCTGGCCAATTTTAATTTTATCACCTATTCCCAAGCTTACTACAGGCCGGGAGGTATTTAAGTATCTACTTAAAAAAACCATACCCGCTTCTCCGGATGCATAAAAATTGCTAACATAATACCTTAAACCAGCTTTTAAGGGAATCGCAGTTAAAGATTGATATTCTTTTTGGGATAATAACACATCGTCAAAATATTTTCTACCCTTAAAAAAAGATACGCCGCTGTTGATGGTTGCGCTGGCATGTTTGCCAAAAGTATACTCCGCTTTAAAACTACCGCCATAACCGGTGTTTTGCGTTTTTCTTAAAGCTGTTTCAGGAAAAGATACTTCTGGTCCGAAGTTTATTGATAGACTTTTACTTTTATTTGCTTGTCCCATTCCATGTTGGGATATAAAAAACAGGGTTGCTAAGAGTATTATTTTACTTATCATGTAGTTCATAATTTCTTATTTTGTCTCTGGCTGAATATGTTGATAAATTTATTTTTTAGTAGCCTTACTTAAATCAAAATTGAAATAACTGTTTATAATAATTCCGTTATTGTACTGAAAAACATTGCGGTTATTCACTTCCCTTCCCAACTGTACAATTTGCTGTAAAAAACCACCTTCCACCCTTAATTTTTTATTAAAGCGATAACCCAGTAGAACACCCAACCGATTTTGGTCAAATACATTTTCATTTACATTTTTTCCAAAGCCTAAAAATATTTCATCATAAATGGCTGCATAAGGCGTTTTATCTTCTATCTTCTTTTTACCAATTGCCATTTGCATGCGATACATATACCGCAGCCTGTTTAAAAATAAAAAATCATTAGGTTTACTTAATGCTGCATTGGTGTATCTGCCTATCCATCTTTGTTCCAGCATAAACCGATGGCTCATTTCTACTTTGTTTATATTATCAACAATAGTAGCCATTTGAAAAATTCTGTGTTCCGGAAATCTTTTTCCTGCGGCCTGTAAAGGAATATCACCATAAGGAAAAGTTTCTACCCATGCATAACCTAAACGAAGGCTAAGTTTATTATTGACCTGGTAATTAACTCCGGTTCTGAATAAACTTTGTTGCCAGTCTTTTACAATGTTTTCTCTTCGCCACTGGTATTCCAGGTGTCCACTCCATTTTTTGTAGAATTTCAGGGTTGTAAAATTAGTAAACCAGCCTATTGTATTTTTATCGTTTACCCTGGTGTTTTGTGCAATTGTTTTTTGAAGAAAAAGGAACAAAATAAAATAAACAACAAGGCCTTTAATCAGGAGGGGAATTTTATAAAAGAATGGAAGTAAAAAATCCGGCTTAAAGATTTTCTTTAAGCCGGTATAAAAAAATAGTAGCCGCTTCATTATTTAATAATTGAAACATCTTCATAAAAATGAACCATACCAGTTGAAATATCATGTGTGCCCCCCGCAATACCAATGGCACCGCTTTCAATCATTTCTTTTAAAATAGGGCTGCGTTCCATAATGGCATGCACCGTTCTTTTCACATTAATGGTTGAAACTTTTTCTACAAACTCATTGTTGCCCGAGCTGCGGTTTGCTGTTTCTGTTTTTTCATCATAAACAGCAGGTTGTATTTTAGAAAGCAGGGCAGTAAGATTACCCATTTCTACATGGTCGCAGGCGCCTTTAACAGCACCGCATTTGGTGTGCCCCAATACTACAATTATTTTAGCACCGGCAACTTTGCAACCAAACTCCATACTGCCTAAAATATCTTCATTAATGATATTACCAGCAATACGAACACTGAAAACATCTCCCAGGCCCTGGTCAAAAATTAATTCTGCCGAGGTTCGGGAATCTATACAACTCAATATAACTGCAAAAGGATGTTGCCCGTCTGATGTTTCATTGGCCTGCTGCAACAGGTTGCGGTTAGCTTTAAGGTTGTTTACAAAACGGTCATTTCCCTTTTTTAAAATATCCATCGCCATTGCCGGTGTTATGGCAGTCTGCATTTCTTTAGTTAATGTTTTCATTTTATTTTGTTTTAGTTTTAAATTAATTTTTGTTAAGCCGGTTCAATAAAGTTGATGGTTTCAACTGTAATATTTTTACGTTTTGCATTGCTTCTGTAATTCGTAATAATTTCTATCACATCATGTGCAATTGATTTTGATTTGGTGCAATCAATAATTACTTTTGAATTTTCAGGGATTTCTTCCAGTTCCTTAATTACACTGGCTTTATTAAAGAATGAAACTTCTTCGGCTAAAACCAGATGATGTATTTCGTGCCCTTCTTCTGTAGTTACCGTTTCTTTCATGTAGTGAGAATTACGATAGCTATGGCGGAGTGTGTAAAAAATACCGACGAGGATACCGATGGTAATTCCTTTTAATAAGTCAGTTGCCAATATACCAACTACAGTAGCCAAAAAAGGAATAAACTGTTCCCAGCCTAATTTATACATCTGTTTAAATAAAACTGGTTTTGCCAATTTGTAACCAACCATTAGTAAAATAGCGGCTAAACTTGCCAGCGGAATCATATTCAGCAGGCTTGCGATGGTAATAGCACTGATTAATAAAAACACGCCATGAAGTATGGCAGATAATTTTGTTTTACCACCAAAATTAATATTTGCCGAACTGCGTACAATAACCTGCGTTACAGGTAACCCACCTATTAATCCGGAAACAATGTTGCCTAAACCTTGTGCCTTTAATTCACGGTTAGTAGGTGTAACTCTTTTATCGGGATCCATTTTATCAGTTGCTTCTACACAAAGTAATGTTTCCAGGCTGGCAACAATGGCCAATACAATGGCCACTTTCCAAACCTCAAAATTTGTTATGGCAGAAAAATCAGGAAAGGTAAACTGGCTAAAAAACTCTGTTAGATTATTTGCCACAGGAAGCCTCACCACCTGGTCTTCTGCAAGGCTGAAATTTAATGTTCCGGTCTTGAATAAATAATTCATCACAATACCGAGTACCACCACTACAATCGGCCCCTGTATCAATTGAAATATTTTATGTTTTTTTGTTAATACGGTATCCCATAATATTAAAATGGCTAATGAAATTACCGCTATTAATATAGCGCCGGGAGTTATAAAGTCAAATGCTTTTGTAATTTCGGAAAGTGTATTTTGACCATCGGCCTGTATGAAAGCATCATCTCCTTCAGCATCTTTATCCCAACCCAGTGCATGAGGTATTTGTTTTAAAATTATTAATAACCCTATACCCGTAAGCATCCCTTTAATAACAGATGATGGGAAAAAGTAGGCAATAAAGCCTGCTTTTGCAAAACCCAGGGCAAGCTGTATAACTCCTGCTAATACAACCGCCAGTAAAAATGCAGGCCATGAGCCGAGGGTGGCAATTGAGGTTAAAACAATTACAGCTAAACCTGCAGCCGGACCGCTAACACCCAATGGCGAACCGCTGGCAATCCCAACAATAATACCCCCCACTATTCCTGCTATAATGCCTGCAAACAACGGAGCACCTGATGCCAGTGCAATACCAAGGCATAAAGGAACTGCTACAAAAAAAACGACAATACTTGCAGGGAGGTCGCTTTTAAATTCTTTAAACATGTTTTTAATTTCCATCATTAAGAAGTTTAAGCTTGAAAACACAAAGATAGTAATACTATTAATAAAGATATACTTACTTTGTCATTAAATTGTAAAACTTTCACGTATTTTTACAGTGTCCAGATCAATTATTTTAATTTTACCGGTAATGTTGCTTTTTAAAGAAAATAGAAAATGGAATTACAGCTACAAATAAAAATGAATGAGAAGTTGTTTCTCCGGAATCCGGAACACTCTGAACTGGGGAAAAAGATCATTCTGCATAGTATTCCTTTAATTCACAAAAACGGATTTGAAGCATTCACTTTTAAAAAACTGGCAGAGGATATAGGTACGACCGAGGCAGGAATTTACAGGTACTTTGAAAATAAACATTTATTACTCATCTATATTACCGCCTGGTACTGGAGCTGGTTTGAATACAGGGTTACAGTGAACACCAGTAATATTAAAGACCCGACAATTAAATTAAAAAAAGTAATTAAATTATTAGCAACAGCCGTTGAAGATGATGTTAAAACCAGTTATGTTGATGAAAGCATTCTTCATCAGATTATTATTACTGAAGGCTCAAAAGCATATTTAACCAAAAAAGTATCGGAAGATAATAAAGCACATCTATTTCAGCCCTATAAAGACCTTTGCGCAAAAATTGCCGGCATCATCCTGGAGTGTAATCCTAAATATAAATATCCCAAATCCTTGGCAAGTACCATTATTGAAATGGCACACTATCAAAATTTTTTTATGAAAAACCTTCCATCACTCACTGATTTTGGAAAGGAAAAAGACGAATTAAGAATTGTTTCTTTTCTGGAGGGCCTGGTGTTTAGCAGTATAAAAAAGATTTAGCAGTTTCAACCTGCTAAATATTATAAGTGTTCTTTCTTTGATGATGCTGTGAACCAGTTTAAAATTCAAATAACTTTCCGGCAGCCCATTGTAATGAATAGTTGACTTTATTATACCCGATAGTTGTTTCTGTAAGTTTTAATAAAGTCTCCAGTGTTTTATTTTCCCGGGTGTTTACTAAAAACAAAGAACTTTCTCCGTTAAAAAACCGGGCCTCTTCCCCGCGCTGCAATTGCAGATAATTATTGTAAGTTTTTTGTAAAAGATTTACTTGTGTTTTATAGTTTACCAACTGGTTGTAATAATATTTTATTTTATTGACTATGGTAATTTCTTTTTGGCCCTGCTGCAATTTGATTTCGGTTATTTTAAGTTTGGCCAGTTTATATTCGCCCCTGCCCTGGCTTAGTCTGAGTGGTACGCTGAAGTTTATCCCAAACCGGTAGTTGTTATCAAATAAAGTTTTTGTGGCAGTGGATGCAATGTTATATCCTTTACCCAATTGATTATATTTTAAATCAGCTTTTGGAAGCAGTTCCTGAAACTTTAATTTTCTTTCTATAGTTAAAGCATTTAATTTATAGCCATAAATATTCAATTCGGGATGTGATGTTTTTGCATCGGCAATTGTTTTTTCAAGTTCGGGAAATACTACTGCATCATATAATTGCCTGGCTTTTTCTACCGGTAAAACATTTGCCGGTAATTCATATGCCTCATTATTTTGACTCCATAAAAAAGTATTCAACAGTACAGTAGTATTTTGCCATTCCAGTAAAGCTTCGTTTTGCTTGTACTCAAAATTTTGTAATTGTGCAATGGCTTCGGTAGTATCAATGGCTGGCCTATCGCCGTTCTGGTAAGCGTTCACGACCAGTCTCACCCTTTTTTTATTTAATTCAATAACATCATTATAAGTGGTATATATAAAATATGATTGTACCCATTGCCAGTAAGCATCCGTGGCATCCATCATTAAATTGTTTAATAAAATTCTTTGCTCCTGTTCCGAAGCCTGAATCATTATTTTAGCCTGCTGCAATGTTGCCCTTCTTTTATCCATCAGTAAATTTTTTGCCATGGGTATACTGATGCCTGCAAAACTCGTTTTTCCACTGGTTTCTGTTGGGTCGGTTCTGCCACCACTTAAATATTCAATACCGGTAGTTAATTCAATTCCATACCAGGTGGGTATGCTTAATTGAGTGGCATTAGATTGATAATAATTGATGCCATCAAAAGTTTTATTACTACCATTGCTGCCCAATAATGGATCGAAGCTGCTTCTTGCAATGGTTAAACCTGCATAGGCTTTATCAACCTGTATGTTTGCCTGTTTTGCAACAGGATGAAACTGTTTTACAATTTGTAAAAAATGATTTAAAGAAAGTGTTTTAGTACTGTCGTTTGCTTTAGCATTTTGAAAAAAAAGGAAACCGCTAAATATTAAAATCAATTTTTTCATCTTACTTCTTTTTTTCATTTTTACCATCTGCTTTATAAAAATCAGGGGGAAACCCATTAATATTTCGCCACAACTCATACCATACCGGTACATTTTTTAACAAAGCAATTCCTTGTGTACCGGCACCAATCTTTAATTCTTTGGGCCATCTTTTTTTATCATTTCCATCTTCTTTTATTAATATCCTGAATTTCCCATTTGGGCTAACAGCATTTTCTACAGCAACTACTTCTCCACTAAAGGTTCCATAAGATGCATTGGGCCAACCACTGAAAACAATCGCTGGAAAACCATCAAACAAAAAACGTACTTTTTGTTTAACAGAAATTAACGGCAAATCCATTGGCTCTATAAAAAGCTCCACGGCATAATCCATTTTATCCGGTACAATTTCTACCAGTATTTCACCTTCTTTAATTATTTCTCCTATGCCGGCTTTTTTTGCCTTGGTGATCTGGCCTGCCTGTGGAGCTGTAATAAAATACATACCGCTGCGAATATTATAATTACTGTACTGGTTTTGTAGTTTAGCTACATCACCCTGCCCGCCTGCAATTTGAGATAATGACTGGAACTGATCACCTTGTGCCTTAGAAACCTTTTCAACATAATCCTGATTGATCGCATCCATTTCTATTCCTGCAATGATCAATTCCTGCCTGGTGCCACCTAATTTATTTTCGGCACTGGTTCTTTTAGCCAACGCATTTTGATACGCCTGGTTACGTTGTTCCAGTTGTGTAAGCGAAACCAGCCCGCTGTCGTACATCGTTTTTTGTCTTTTAAATTGCAGGGTTGCAATTGACAGATCATTCATCGCAGCAATATTCTCTGCACTGTCGCTTTGCAGTTTTAATTTCAACTGCTGAATTTTATTTTGCAGCTGACTTTGTTTCAACGTCCGGTTATTGTCCAATGCTCCAATCTGCGTTTGAGATGTACTGACCTTGTTTTTATAATAGGCGATGCTCATTTGCTTTGCATCTAATTGTTCACTGGTTCTGTTCATCAGGTTAGGATCGAGGTAATCGTCTTTCACTTCAGAGATCTGCAGAATGGTATCTCCGGCCTGTACCATATCGCCTTCTTTTACATACCATTTTAAAATCTTACCCGGAATGATACTGTTCAGTTCCTGCGGCCTTTGCTCCTGGCGTAGCGTTGTTACATTTCCTCTTGCCCTGATATTTTGGGTCCAGGGTAAAAAAAGGATTATCGCAAGCGCAATTAAAAATCCCAATGTCCAGTATTTGATACGGCTGTTCTTATTGTGCCGGTAGATATTATTATATGCTGTTAATGTTTTCATGATATTTTATTTTTATAGGTCTTCACCACCTCCGGGTATTTGAGGGTTGCCTGCAATTACCCTGCAACCATCTTTTTTAAGTTCAATGATCTTGTCACAGGCATTTGCAAACTGATCATCTTTTGTGATTACCAATACTGTGGTATTTTTCAATCCTGTTAATAATAATTTTTTTATTTCCAACTGATAACTGTCTTCCAGTCCGGTCCATGGTTCTTCCAATAATAATAATTTGGGTTTATTGATCAGCGCCCTGATGAGTAATATTTTTTTAATGGCATGGCCGGGTAATTTTCTGCCTGTAGGAGTTAATAATGTATCAAAACCATTTTTGAGTGTGCTGATATAATCTGTTAAGCCGGTTATATTGCACAACTGTTGAATTTCAGTGATGTCTACATTTTCCAGGCCAACACAAATATTATCCATTAGTGTTCCTTCAAAAATATCCTGCTGGCTGATCACTACTCCCGTCTTGAAACGCAATGATTGCAGGTTATAATTTTTTATGGCGATATCATTGATCAATACAGTACCATTAAAATCTTCGTAATTGCCAGCCAGCAAACGCAGTAAAGTGGACTTGCCTGTACCTTCATCGCCCCTGATGCAAACTTTTTCATTAATCCCCACCGAAAACGAAATGTTCTTAAAAATAAAGGCAGGGGAATCAGGATACTTAAACCCGGTTTCATTTAATTGAATACTTACCCCTTCTTCTGTAGACGCTAGTTTTATTGTGCCGTTTGTTTCTGTTTCTTTATCTGTGATCTGTTCAATTTTTTCAACTGCAGTTAATACATCATATACACTGTCCAGGTTACTGATCAGTTTTTCTACTGAGTTAATGATGGTTAGTATTACAATTTCTGAAGCAATAAATTGGCCTACATTTAGTTGTTGTTCTAATAAAAGAAAGGTACCAACGATCAACATGGCTGTTGTAACCAGTGTTTTAAAAGCAATCAGTGCTTTAAACTGAAGCTCCAGTATTTTAAAGTGCCCGGTTCGGGCCAGGAGGTAGTCAGTAACATGTTCATCTGTTTTTTGTACAACAAAATCAGGAGATTTAAAGAATTTTACAGAACGAATAATTCTTGAAATTTCCTCCAGCCACCCGGCCACTTTGTATTTGTGTGTGCTTTCTTCAATACTTTTTTGCAGGCCCTTTGTTCCTGAAAAATAAAGGATGCTCCAGATCACAAGTATCAATAATATGCCAAAAGCAATAAATACGGGATGATAAAATGCCAGCAATAACAAGCCAAAAATAATCTGAATTATGGCCAGTGGAAAATCAAGTAGTAATTTTGCAAGTCCTTTCTGCAGGTTATTAATATCAAAAAACCGGTTGATCAGTTCGGGCAAATAATAATTATCTACAGTCGATAGTTTTAGTTCGGGTAATTTTTGGGCGATGTTGAAAGAATAGCGCACAAATATCTTCTGTTGAACCTTTTCAGAGATCTGAAGTTGTTTGATCTGTAATACGCCGGCCGTAAAAACGCTCACTACTATCAGTACAATCAACACAATAATTGAAGCAGATGCTGTATTGGTTTGTGCAAATCCAATAAGCGCCTGGATGCCTATTGGAATTGCCAGCAGTATCAGGCCATTCAAGATAGCATAAAAATATATAGCAGAAATTTCTTTACGCTCTAATTTAACAAGATTAAATATCCTTGCAACAGGGCTGGGTTTTCCAGTCATGGTTAATTATTTTTTAATAAAAAGTGTAAACAGAAATGAAGTTACTTACAAAATATGCAAGTGATTATATTTAAATATGCACAGAAAAATTTATGCTAAATCCGGGGGAGGAGTTTCTATAGCATACAGCATTAATGGAATAGTAGCAGATATGCATGAGCGAGTGCAACTGTAACTGTCTTTAATAATTATGCAGGAGTTGCTGAAAGAAAATAATTCTTTAGCTTTTTCTTTTTTATTGCCTTCATCTTCTGATTTGTCAAAGGCTGTTGTGCATATGGTATGTTTTCCTGTAATCATTTCTTTTACAGGAAGCACATATAGTGCAGTAGTGAGTAACAATAATATAGAGAGAAAGAATTTCATTTTGAGTTGCAAAGAAAGGTACAGATGATTATGTAAGCAATATATATTTGTAAAAGAATTGTAAAAAAACACAGTTGTTTAACGGAAATAAAGGTATTAATACGGTTTTCTTAAACAAATTAAATATTCAATCCGCCACAGGCGCTAATGGTTTGCCCGGTAACATAACTACTTAAGTTACTGGCTAAAAACAATGCAACATTGGCAATATCTTCTGCATGGGCAAAGCGGCCCAGTGGAATGCCGGCTTTATATTTTTCGGCAGCTTCACCTTCTTTCAAATAGCTGGTCATATCAGTTTCTACAAAACCTGGGGCAATGGCATTGCAACGGATGTTTCTGCTGCCCAATTCTTTTGCAACAGATTTAGTAAAACCAATTACACCTGCCTTGCTGGCGGCATAACTGCTTTGGCCGGCATTGCCCATTTCGCCAATTACACTGCTCATATTGATGATACTGCCGTTTCTGGCTTTCATCATTGGCCGCATAACCAGTTTGGTCATGTTAAAAACGCTTTTTAAATTAACTGTCATCACTTCATCCCATTGTTCGGGGGTCATGCGCAGCAATAAATTGTCTTTTGAAATACCGGCATTGTTTACACAAATATCAATGGAAACAAATTCTTTTAAAACATCGTTTACAAAAACTTCGCAGGCAGCATAATCGCCGGCATTGCTTTGATAAGCTTTTGCTTTTACTCCCAGTGCAATTAATTTTTGTTCAAGTAGTGTGGCTTTGTCTTTACTGCTATCGCTTACAAAAGTGAATGCCACATTTGCACCCTGTTCTGCAAATTTTAATGCAATGGCTTCACCAATACCACGGGCTGCTCCGGTAACAATAGCTGTTTTTCCTTCTAATAATTTCATGAGTTTATTTATTTTTTGTAACAAGCAAAAGTAATTCTATTCAGCATTAGTGGCATCGCACTTTTTAGCATTTTATTTTTAATGAACTTTAAATATGTTTTATTGAAAGAATTTCTTCAAGGATCGTTCTTTCATTACTCAACCTTGGCACTTTATGTTGCCCACCCAGTTTGCCTTTACTTTTTAACCAGTTGTTAAAAGTTCCCTTGGGTAAAACATGTACAATTGGCAGCCGCAGGGCAATATCTTTATGGCGTTTGGCCTCATAATCACTGTTTATATCTTTTAATGCATTGTCCATTTCGTAAATAAATGCGGTAATATTATCAGGCTGCTTTTCAAATTCTAACAGCCATTCGTGAGCGCCATTATTGTTATCGCTAAAGTAAACAGGTGCAGCAGTGTAATCACTTACCATGGCATTTGTTTTTTCGCAGGCAATGGCAATGGCTTTATCACTGTTATCTACTATTACTTCTTCTCCAAAAGCATTCATGTAATGTTTTAACCTGCCGCTTACTTTTATTTTATAAGGATTTATGGAAGTAAAGATTACCGTATCACCAATTAAATACCGCCACAATCCTCCGGTAGTAGTAATTACCAGGGCATAGTTTTTATTAAGTTCCACATCTTTTAAACCAATGGTGTGCGATATTTTTTTTCCATATTCTTCAACAGGCATAAACTCATAAAAAATACCATGCTCAGTAAATAATAATAAGCCATCATCATCTGGTTTTATCTGACCGGCTATAAAACCTTCGCTGGCATTATATATTTCCAGATAATTAATTTTAGTACCGATAATTTTATCAAATTGTTCTTTGTAAGGCACAAATGAAACGCCACCGTTAACGTACAACTCTAAATTGGGCCACACTTCTTTAATGGTTTGTTTATTTTTTATTTGAAGAATGCGCTTTAGTAAAATTAGTGTCCATGTAGGTACGCCTGCAAGAGAGGTTACATTTTCGTTTGCTGTAATTTGTGCCAGCTGTTCAATCTTATTTTCCCATTCATCCAATAAGGCAATGCTTAATTCCGGTGTACGTATCCATTGCCCCCAAAAGGGAGAGTTTTGCATTAGCACTGCACTTAAGTCTCCAAACTGAATTTCTTCATTTACTTTACTTAACTGGTGAGAACCACCAATTACGAGGCTTTTACCCGTAAGCAAATCACTGCTTGGAAAATTATTATAATAATTAGTGAGTACATCTTTTGCAGCATTAAAATGATTCTCTGCAAGACTTTCGTCACTGATGGGAATAAACTTGCTTTTATCGCTTGTGGTACCCGATGATTTTGCAAACCATTTTACAGGAGTATTCCATAAAATATTTTCCTCACCCTCCATCATGCGTTTGATGTATGGTTTTATATCATCATACTCATGTATGGGAACATTTTTTTTAAATTCTTTAAGAGTAAACAACTTTTCAAAATGGTATTTTCTCCCAAATTCTGTGTATTGTCCGGCAGTTACCAGATCCTGTAATACCTGCCTTTGTGTTGATACAGGATGATTACTCCAGTTTTGAATACGCCAAATCCGGTTACGGGCAAGTTTAGATATTATGGAAGAAAGCAGTTTCATTTCTCTGCCAAGATAGAAAATTATCTGGCAGCTTCATCATGTAAATAATCTTTTCGCTTCAGTTCAAAATTTTTGCCTAAATATAAACGGCGAACCTGCTCATCATTAGCTAATTCTTCGGCAGTGCCATGGGTAAATATTTTTCCGTCTATTAATAAATAAGCTCTGTCGCAGATACTTAAAGTTTCATTTACATTGTGATCGGTTATTAATATACCAATATTCCTGAATTTTAATTTAGCTACAATTGCCTGTATGTCTTCTACTGCTATTGGGTCTACACCGGCAAAGGGCTCATCCAATAAAATAAATTTAGGGTCAACTGCCAAAGCGCGGGCAATCTCAGTTCTTCTCCGCTCGCCACCACTTAGCGTATCACCGTTATTTTTACGTACCTGCTGTAACCCGAATTCGTCCAGCAAGGTTTCTAATTTTTCTTTTTGTTGGGTTTTGGAAAGTTTTGTCATTTCCAGTATGGCAATGATATTATCTTCTACACTTAGTTTGCGAAACACACTTGCTTCCTGTGGTAAATAACCAATACCCATTTGCGCCCTTTTATACATGGGCAGTTTGGTAATATTAATATCGTTTAAAAATACTTCGCCTTCATCTGGCTTAATTAAACCCACCACCTGGTAAAACGATGTGGTTTTACCTGCACCATTAGGCCCCAGTAAACCAACAATCTCACCCTGCTTTACATTAAAAGTAACATTGTTTACCACAGTGCGGCTGCCGTAAATTTTTACTAAATTTTTTGTTTGAATGGTGAGGCTCAAAGTATATTATTTAATACAAAAGTAATGGAAACAATCATATACAAAATGAAGACTTATTTTTTAACAATTACTTTTTAGTATTTGTCATTGGGTAATTAATTACTTTGATAAAATTAAAAGGACAGAGATAAAAATTTTTATTAAATTTATTTACAAACACAAAACAAACCTGGGAATAAAATGGATAATAAGTATAGGCTAATACTGCTGCTATTTATGGCCGGAGGAATTATGATCATTTCCTGCCAAAAGGAGTTACGGGGAATTATTGCAGATCCAGCTGTTGCTGTTTTAAAACCAAAAGTTGGTACCGTTTGGATATATCGATATTATACTTATCGCTCCATTGATGGAGGGATAGCAACTTCTGATATTGTTAAATACGTAGCCCAAAATGAAAAAATTATTACAGGAGAAAAATGGTTGAATATTGTAGAAGTTGGCCCGGATACAACCGTTTATTTTTTGCAGGAAAATATCGATGGGTTATATCAATACACTAATAATAATAAATATTTATTCTGTAAATTTCCTGCTGTATTAAACGATACATACAATTCTTTTAATAGAGGCTCGGCAGAAGACTTTATTGTAAAGGGTACCAATGATACTTTAACAACAGGTATTGGGGATGTGCCTGTAAACTTTTATGAAGGAAATAAAGGAGGACTGCTTAAAGACTGGATTTGGTATCATAAAAATGCATGGATTGTTAGGCACTATGTATTTTTAAAATTTCCACTTGGGGTTGTTACCTACAGATACAGCGGGATGTTTTTACAAAGTATTGTTTACTAAAAGGCCAATAAAGCCAGCTGTTTACTTCAACTGTTTTGATTATGTATTACATCTTACTTAAGTTTGCACAATTAAATTAACAGATGAAAGTAATAGACCATATAAACGAATCGAAAGGCACATTAATCTCTTTTGAAATTCTTCCACCGCTTAAAGGAAAAGGCATTCAATCTTTATACAAGCACCTTGACCCCTTGATGGAGTTTAAACCTTCTTTTATAAATGTTACTTATCACCGCAGCGAACATGTGTTTAAGAAAAATGCTGATGGCAGTTTTCAAAAGGTGGTAGTGCGTAAGCGCCCTGGTACCGAAAGTATTTGTGCGGCAATAATGAATAAATACAGTGTAGATACTGTACCACATTTAATTTGTGGAGGGTTTAATATAAATGAAACGGAGGACGCTTTAATTAATTTACATTATTTAGGTATTGACAATGTTCTGGTATTAAGGGGAGATGCTGCTAAAAATGAAACAGCATTTGAGCCCGAAACCGGTGGGCATAAATATGCAAGCGATTTATTAAAGCAGGTGGTAAATTTAAATGCAGGTGTTTACCTTGAAGAAGAGTTAAAAAATTCTTCCAATACTAAATTTTGTGTTGGTGTTGCCGGTTATCCCGAAAAACATTTTGAAGCACCCAATATGGACAGTGATTTACAATATTTAAAAGACAAAGTTGATTTGGGTGCTGATTATATTGTTACTCAAATGTTTTTTGATAATGAAAAATTTTATGCCTTTGTAAAAGCCTGTCGTGATATTGGTATTACTGTTCCTATAATACCGGGATTAAAACCAATATACTCTAAAAAACAACTAACCATGTTGCCTAAAGTATTTCATATTGATTTACCGGCTGCTTTAAGTAACGAAATTCTTAAATGCAAAACAGACGATGAAGTGGAAAAAGTAGGAACAGAATGGTTGTTGTATCAATCAAAAGAGTTAAAAAAGTTCGGTGTGCCTGTTTTACATTATTATACCTTGGGCAGACCAAATATTATTGCTGATGTTGTAAAAGAACTTGTTTAATCATACTAATGTAACAAAAAACAAACGGGGTGTTTTATCGCCCCGTTTGTTTTTTGTACAAATTATTTTTTATTTCAATAACAACTGAAAAACCTTTTCATCAATTTTAACGGGGTATTTCTTTTTTAATTCTTCAATCCATTTTTCTTCAAGGATGGTTTGATAATCATTTATTACCAATCCCTTTGCTTCTTCAAATGACCGTTGTTCATTGTCAGCATGCAATTTTAAAATCTTCAAAAACCCCGCTGTACCGTCTGTTGGATTAACTGTAATTTGTGTAATCATTCCCGGCACAGGCTGTATTTCATCCGGAAAAGAAATTTGTGCTAATTCATACCTTCCCGAATCTGATTGTATATTATTATTACTTTCTTCTGCAATTTTTTTCCACTCTTTTCCATTTTTTAAAGCTGTAAGAGATTCTTCTGCAGATTTTTTATTATTGCAACTAAAAACAATTACATCGGCACTTGGAGCCCACAGGTATTTTCTTTTATGAAGATTATAATATTTTATTAAACCGGCACTATCGTTAATTGCACTGCTCCATACTTTTCTTTCCATTATTTCAAACAACATATTACCATCTTTAAACTCTTCCATTTGAAAACGAAACTCCGTGTTGTAATCTTCTAAATGAGCTTTGTAATATTCCATTGATTTAAAGGATACAAATTTTTCAAGCAATGCTGAATTACTTTCGCCTTTATAAATTTCGGGATTGGTTTTATATTCCCGTATAAAACTTAGCCATTCATTTCCTTTAATGGTGTTTTTGGTACCGGTAAAAATTACCTTATTGCTTATTGGAAATTCTTTTGCTCCGTTTACAGCAGGATTAGCTACCACACTATCAGCAAAGCGGAATAAATCGGTTTCTTTTATTACTGCATTTTTTTTATATCCTACCAGTTTAATAACATATTTTGTAAAAAGATCTTTAGCAGAATTTATCCTGCTGTCCTGCAAAACCTTTTGTTTTAATTCATACATATAAGCAGCATCGCTTTTGTTTGTTTGAGTTGGCTGCACACTTAATCTTTTAACTATATGAAAACCATACTGTGTAGAAAAAGGTTTTGATATTTCGCCATCTTTAGTAAGCTTAAATACTTCTTTTTCAAATGATAACTCATATTTACCTGTAGTAAATTCTGGAATACTGCCCCCGGATAAATAAGTTAGTTTATCATCACTATATTGTTTGGCCAACTCTCCAAAATCGGCACCAGCATGTAATTGGGTAAATATTGAATCTGCTTTTTGATAGAGTGATTTATAATTTGCCGATTGGTCACCGGGAGGGAATGCCAGTAAAATTTGTGCAATTCTCCATTTGCCCATTCCTTTTCTTTCGTCGATAATTTTAAAAATATGTAAACCATTTTTTGAACGAAAAGGTTTATTTGCTTCTCCCGCCTTTAAAGCATAAATAATTTTTTCAAATTCATAGGGAACAGAAAATGCAGTTATATACCCAATGTCTGTTGCATTAATTTTTATATATTTTGCCGAAACAGCAGCAGATAATTTGTCATAATCATTTTCTCCGGCCTGTAATCCTTTAAATATTTCCAGCATGGCTTTAACAGCTTTTACACTATCTGCCGGGGTTGTTTTTAAGTCTAATGCTGTAAAAAAATGATAAACATGTAAATCTTTTTGAGCGTGAAAAAAAGATTCATCTATCAATTCATTTAAAGCATTATCGTTATTTAAATAGGATTCATCTACCTGGCTGCGAAAGTTTTGCAAATCGTTTGCTAATTGCGGAAGGGTATCCAGCTTTTGATCCTGAGCTGCTTTTACTTTTAATTTAAAATTTGTAAAAAGGTCAAGATATTCTCTAAGCGCTTTTTCTTTATCATCAACAGCTGTTTTGTTTTTATTGTAGGCCCTTAAAAATTCTTCTTTGTCTACAGCATTATTACCAAAAGTAAAAAGTGTTTGAGAAAACAGGGAAGAAAAATTAAGAATAAAGCCAAACAAAATAATTATTTTCATCAGTAGTTAAAGTTTAAGATTTGGTTTTCCATTTAACTTCAAGCAGTTCATTTAATTGAAGGATGGTAAGTTTTTTGCCAATTATATTTTTGTTTTTATCCAGTAAATATAATGTTGGGGTTAAAGTAATATCGTATAACTGCCTGAAGCCTGGTTTTTGAGCTGCAAAGTCTGCTTCTTCCATGGCTTTGGTTTTGTATACATGTATCCAATCAAAAAGTTTGTGTTCATTTATAAACTTTACCCAATCAGGTTTTACATTTTCTTTATCATCAGGAGTAAGTATAGCATAAATTTTTACATTATGTTTTTTCCAGCTTGCCTGGTAAATAGAATCTAACCTGGGCACTTCTTCTTTGCAATGCCCGCAGTTAGGGTCCCAAAAACAAAGAACAGTATAGTCAGCATTAATATCATAAAGTGGTGATGGTATTCCACTGCTGTCGATCATTTCAAGATTGGCACCTTTTTCTCCAATTAAATTAGCCATTAACATATATGCCCTGCGGCTGATGGCTTCCATTTGTTTTTCATTTAGCCAGTTGCTTATCCCTTTACTGTGGTATTTTTCAAAGAGGTGAACAAATACAGCATCCTGCCCCATGTATTTTGGATTAATATATTCATCTGTAAGCCAGTTTAATAAAAACTTATACATTTCCGGGTTACTCCTTGCCAGTAATAATTTAAAGTCAACATCCCTTATTATACTATCTGCAGATTGTGGCATCACTTCACGGTAATATCTTTCAAATCTTTTTAAAAAGAAAGGGGTGCGGATAATTCGTTCATCCATAAAAGTTATGCCGTCCCAGTAGTGGGCCTTATAATAATCGTAGTTATTTATAGTGTCCTGTCTTGTTAATGGAAAAGGTATAGGAACTGCTGGCTCTTTCATAGCTTTTAACAAAACCGCCATCATAGAATTAGGCTGGTTTTTTATTATTCCTTCCCTGTAGCTGTTTAAATCATTGTTAAGTAAGTTGTAATTTTTTTCATGTAACAATGAATCTTTTTTTGTTTTAGATGACAGGTAGTCCATTTTTTCATCCTGTAATTCTTTACCTTTTTTGGCTACAAATTTTTGATATTGTACATATAGCAAATTTTCTTTTGAACCAATTACTGTTGTTTTATTTAATAAGTCGGCAGTATCTACGGTAACGGTTATTTTTTGCTCCTTATCAATTAAAAATTCAGTTCTTAAGCTTTTTCCAGGTAAAACAATAACATAAATACCTCCCGGCAATTTATTATTTCCTTTAAAAATGGCAATCCCGGTATTACTTACTGCTGCAGAATCGGCAACATTTAAATTGGAGCCCATATGATAAGTAAAATACGCTATGCCGCTTTTAAACTGAGGTGCCTGTAAAGTTACCTGGTAGCCCTGGCTAAAACCTTTCCCAGGGGCAATAATTGCTAAAAAGAATACGATATATTTTTTCATGATATTATAAGGATAGCAAATGTATTTAAAATCGTTGATTAAACTGCTACAGGCACCTGCCGCGCTTTTTAACAATTACAATTCGTTAACAAAACAAAATTGATGATTAATAAAGTATTTTTGCTGGCGTGAAAAGACAGAAAAAGAAAATAATACTGGAAAACATACTTGTTTCTGATTATGCAGCCGAAGGAAAGGCTTTAGCAAAAATAGACGGGAAAGTTATTTTTATTTCGGGTGCTGTGCCCGGCGATATAGCAGATGTGCTTGTTACTAAGGATAAAAAAGACTGGGCCGAAGGCAGGGTGCAGGAAATAAAAGAATTTTCAAAAGAAAGAGTGGATTCTTTTTGTAAGCATTTTGGAATTTGCGGTGGATGTAAATGGCAAATGCTGCCCTATAAAAAGCAATTACATTATAAACAGCAGGAAGCAGAACAAAATTTAAGGAGAATTGGAAAAGTGGCGCTGCCTGAAACAATGCCTATAATTGGAGCAGATGATGATAAATACTATCGCAATAAATTAGAATTTACTTTTAGCAATAAAAGGTATTTATTGTCTGGGGAGATTAGCTCCCTGCCTTCAAAAGATGGGATTATAGACCCTGCAAATTTGATAAACCCGGTTAAATCATCAGCGTCTTCCGAAATTTTTCCATTAGAGGGTATTAAGACAGGTGCATTAGGTTTTCATGTTCCTCGCCTTTTTGATAAAATAATTGATATTGAAGAATGTTATTTAATGGATGATATAAATAACAGCATACGAAATACCACCAGGGAATTTGCTTTAAAAAACAGCTATACTTTTTACGATGTAAGACAACATACCGGATGGCTGCGCAATATTATAATACGCTATTGCACCACCGGAGAGCTTATGGTAAATATGGTATTTAATTATGAAGATGAACCGGCACGGAAAAATATTTTAGACTATTTATTACAACAGGTACCATCAATAACCACTTTATTATTTACTATTAATCCTAAATGGAACGACAGCATTTACGATTTAACACCACAGGTTTATTTTGGAAAAGGGTTTGTTTTGGAAAAATTGGAGGATTTTGTTTTTAAGATTTCGCCAAAATCTTTTTTTCAAACCAATACCAAACAAGCGGAAAAATTATATAAAGTAACCAGAGATTTTGCAGCGCTTACCGGTAACGAAGTAGTATATGATTTATACTGTGGAACAGGAAGTATAGGAATTTTTGTAAGCAAAAAGGCAAAAAAAATTATTGGTGTTGAAGTTATTGAAGAAGCTATTACAGATGCAAAAGAAAATGCAGCACTCAATAATATTCAACATGCTGATTTTTTTGCTGGTGATGTAATTAAGATTTGCAATGATGATTTTTTCGCAACTCAAGGAAAGCCTGATGTAATTATTACCGATCCGCCACGGGCAGGCATGCATGAAAAATTAGTAAACAAACTTTTAGAAATTGAAGCACCCAAAATTGTTTATGTAAGTTGCAATACTGCCACACAGGCAAGGGATATTGGTTTATTAAGCGAAAAATACCTGGTAGAAAAAATTCAGCCCGTAGATATGTTTCCACACACTCACCATATAGAATGTGTAGTGTTACTAAGATTAAAATAATTTTTTATAATTAACTTTACTAAATGGCATACAATAATTACGGCAACAACTTTCAACGTACAACACCTGTAGTTTTAAACCTGATAATAATTAATGCATTAGTTTTTTTTGCACAGTTATTTTTAGACAAATCTGTTGGTATTACAGAGCTTTTTGCTTTATATCCTTACAATAGTGGCTTTTTTAAACCTTATCAGTTGGTAACGCATATGTTTACCCATGGGGGATGGGCACATATTCTTTTTAATATGTTTGCTCTTTGGAGTTTTGGTACTTTATTGGAAAGATCGTGGGGCCCAAAAAAGTTTTTAATTTTTTACTTGTCTTGCGGTTTGGTAGCGGGGGTTACCCATTTATTTTTTCAAAACGTTCCGGCAGTGGGTGCATCTGGTGCTATTATGGGGCTTTTTGCAGCATTTGCCTATCTTTTTCCTAATACACAATTAATTATTTTTCCAATACCAGTTCCAATAAAAGCTAAATATGCTGTAGCACTTATGGCAGCTATCGATTTATTTGGCGGCGTTTATCCAACAGGCGGCAACATTGCCCACTTTGCTCATTTGGGAGGCTTGGTTATGGGGTTTGTATTAGTAATAATCTGGAATAAAACTAATAAAAAAACTTTCTACTAATGCTTAACAAATTTTATCTGTAACTGTTAGTAAATTTACAGGGCTAATAAAATAATAATATGGGAGAGTCGGACCGGTATCAGGAATTTAAAAGATTAACAAGACGGAGGTTTTCACTGGGCCAGGCGGGCAATGCCCTTTTTGCTTTGTTTGCAGCAAATCTTATTTTCTTTTTTGTAATCCTTATTTCAAGGGTTTTTTATTTATATACTCACCAGGGGCTGGGACAAGAAGTGTTATCTTTTGATGCCACACAATGGTTTGCCATGCCGGCAAGCCTTACCAAACTAAGTGAAACACCATGGACTCTTTTAACATTTATGTTTTCGCAGGGTGGCATTGAACCCCTTTCTGTAATCATTACAATGATAGGCAGTATGCTTTGGTTATGGGCTTTTGGGTATATTTTGCAGGATCTTTCAGGCAATAAATTTATTTTCCCTATTTATATTTATGGCAGTTTATCAGGTGCAGTATTTTTTATAGTTGCAGTATATACCATTCCCCCATTAAGACCCTATATTAATAATGGGTTCTTATTTGGTTCACAAACAGGCACAGCTGCAATTGCAATGGCTGTAACTACGCTTTCTCCAAAATATCGGATATTCAGAAATATTGGAAGGGGCATTCCGGTTTGGATATTAACAGCTTTGTTTGTTTTAATAAACCTTATCAATATATTTTCCTTTACAAGTGCTAACAGTTTTGCTATTTTAGGAGGTGCATTAGCAGGATTTTTATTTGTTATTTTATTGCGTAGGGGGATGGATTTAAGTGTTTGGATGCTTAGCCTGTATGAATGGGGCAGTAACCTCTTCAATCCAAATAAAAAGGTTAATCAACTTAAGCATAAAGTATTTTATAAAACCGGCAGCAGAAAGCCATTTGATAAAAGTGCTAATGTAACACAACAACGAATTGATGAAATTTTAGATAAAATTAGCAAACAGGGGTATCATTTTTTAACAGACGAAGAAAAAAATATTTTAAAAAGAGCAAGTGAGGAAGAATTATAACAGTTACTATTTCTTAAAAATAAATTTCATTTTTATTTATCACTTTTCCCCAAAAATATTGAAGTTGTAATCTTTATATAATGCCCAAAAGCCTTTTTCGTAGATTAACTAAAAATTTTTTTATCATCTCCAATATTATTTTGGCAGCACTTTTTTTATTAAGCTGTTATGGTGGATGGTTTAACCCGCAATTTTGGTGGCCATTGGGTTTTCTTACACTTGTTTCCTTTTATTTACTGGTACTATTATTAGGATTTATTTTATTTTGGTTTTTTGTAAAGCCCCGTTGGTCTTTAATTTCTTTTATTACAATTATACTGGCTTATCAACCAGTTAGCAATATTATTCCATTAAGATTTTCTTCATCATTTGCAAAACAAAAACAAGCAAATGCCTTACGTATTATAAGCTGGAATGTGGAGCATTTTGATATACTGGAGCATAAAAAACACCCCGAAAAAAAACAGGAAATGCTTGATTTGATAAAAAATTATCAGCCTGATATTGCTGTTTTTCAGGAAATGGTGGGTAGTGACAGTGTGCCTAAAGCAATTAATTATATACCTGACATTATGCAAAAGGAGGAATTTACTGATTATCATTATTCATATAATCCTAAACTTAATTTTGATGGCAACCATCACTTCGGAATTATTACTTTTTCCAAATACCCCATTGTAAATAAACAAACCATTAGTTTTTATCCTTACGATTATAATTCAATTTTTCAGTATACAGATATAGTTAAAGAATCAGATACTTTCAGGGTTTTTAATATTCATTTGCAAACACTTAAATTCAGCGCTACTAATTTAGAATACATTGATGAGCCAACTATTAATGATGAGGCAGATTTAAAAAAATCAAAAAGTGTAATCAGTAAATTAAAAAAGGGATTTTTAAAAAGAAAAATACAGGCAGACAGAATTAATGAAGAAATGGCAAAAAGCCCTTACCCTGTTATTGTTTGTGGCGATTTTAATGACTTACCTAATAGCTATGCTTATAATATCATTGGGAAGGGGATGAAAAATGCTTTTGCAGAAAAAGGCAGTGGTATTGGCCGAACATTCAGTGGTATTTCTCCAACATTGCGTATCGACAATATTTTTGTGGGTAATAAATTTAAGGTAATCCAGTTTTTATGTATTGGGAAAAAATTAAGCGATCATTTTCCAATTATTACAGATGTGCATTTAACAAAATAATTGTATTTTCGTTTTAACAAATGAATAAAATAACTTCATATCAATTTTTCTGTTGCCCTTGGGCATAGTATAATATCTTTGTACCCCACAAACTACAAGGGGGTTTTAAAAAAAAACTTTAATTTTAACCTGCTCAATAATGATAAATCGCACAGGTGTGGTTATCTTAAAGCCCTAAAATAATAAAATCAAATTAGCCAGAAAATTTTTAGCAGCTGGTTACAAAAATATTTATAATGGCATTAAAGATTTATAATACACTATCGAGGGAGAAAGAGGATTTTAAACCTGTAATACCCAATCATGTGGGTATGTATGTGTGCGGCCCAACTGTATACAGCGATGTTCACCTGGGCAACTGCCGAACATTTATCTCTTTTGATATTATTTACCGTTATTTAATTTACCTGGGTTACAAAGTGCGGTATGTACGTAATATAACTGATGCAGGGCATTTAGAAGGCGACCGTGATGAAGGGGATGACAAGTTTAGTAAAATAGCCAGGTTACAGCAGGTGGAACCTATGGAAATTGTTCAAAAATACACATTAGGATTTCGTCATGTAATGCAATTGTTTAACACACTGCCACCATCAATAGAGCCAACTGCAACCGGTCATATAGCAGAGCAAATTGAAATGGCAAAACAAATAATTGACAATGGATATGGGTATGAGGTAAATGGTACTATTTATTTTGATGTGGAAAAATATAATAAGGAAAAGCCTTACGGTATTTTAACTAACAGAAAGTTAGAAGATTTACTGGAAGGAACAAGAGAGCTAGGTGGCCAGGGTGAAAAACGTGGCAGACTTGATTTTGCGTTATGGATAAAAGCAAATCCCGAACATTTAATGCAGTGGCCTAGCCCATGGGGCAGGGGTTTTCCGGGTTGGCATATTGAATGTTCTGCAATGAGTGAAAAATATTTAGGGAAACAATTTGATATACATGGTGGCGGAATGGACCTGGCCGCCACACATCATACTAACGAAATTGCACAAAGCCAGGCTTGTAACCATACCAGCCCGGCAAACTATTGGATGCATACCAATATGCTAACAGTTAACGGTACCAGAATGAGTAAATCTTTAGGGAATGGGTTTTTACCCGAAGAATTATTCAATGGAGATCACCCATTGTTAGATAAAGCATATTCACCAATGACCACCCGTTTTTTTATGCTGCAAACTCATTACAGAAGTACACTTGATTTTAGTAATGAAGCATTACAGGCTTCAGAAAAAGGGTTTAAAAGATTATGGGAAGCCTATGAAGTATTGAAGAGGTTAGCGGTTTACAACAATCATTTAGCTGCAGATACAGTACTTGATGAAAATTGTTTAAAGACAATTGCATTGTTTGATGAAAACATGAGTGATGATTTTAACACTGCAAAAGTATTAGCCAATATGTTTGAGCTGGTGCCGGTTATTAATTCTATTAAAGACGGATTAATAAAAGCTGATGCAATTGCTTCATCCACAATAATATTGATGCAACAAAAATTTAAAGCTTTTATCGAAGATATTTTTGGATTAAAAGATGAGTTTAATTTGAACAATGAAAAACTTTCCGGCATAATGGAATTGTTGATTGATATCCGTAAAGAAGCTAAGGCAAAAAAAGATTTTGCTACCAGTGATAAAATAAGAAATCAACTTACCGAATTAGGAATAAATTTAAAAGATGAAAAAGATGGCGGGGTAAGCTGGAGTGTTTAATAAATTAATTTAATGAAAAGGCTGCTTCGTTTTTATGAAGCAGCCTTTTTAGTATTCACTATCAAAAACCGGCATTTCACTCCTTTAATTTTACCGTTTACTCTACATGAAACATCTTCTTTAGTTTGTTATTGTTGATAATGATATAAAAACAAACTATCATGAAAATCAACAATCAATTCAGCAGCGTTTTATTTGCAACCCTTATGGGTGCAGCAATCAGTTTCTCCTCTTGTAAAAAAGATGATGACCCTATTCCGGTAACTAATACAATTACGGATGTAGTGGTGGGTAATGCTAGCTTCAGTGTGTTAAAAGAAGCCGTAGTAAAAGCAAATCTGACTACTACATTAAGTGGAACAGGGCCATTTACAGTTTTTGCACCGGATAATACCGCTTTCTCCAATGCAGGTATAACATCAACAACTGTAACAGCATTATCATCTGCACAATTAAGCGAATTGTTATTGTATCATACCATTGGAGCTAAAATATTAGCAGCGGGGGTACCGGCAGGCCCTAGTGCAAAAGTAGTAACTGCAGGCGGCGACTCAGTTTTTGTTACAAGCAATGCATCGGGTGTTTATGTAAATGGTATAAAAGTTGCTGCGGCAGATATTGCTGCCGACAATGGTGTTATACACAAATTATCAAAAGCTTTAAACAAACCATCTGGCAGTATAGTTGCCACAGCACAAGCGGCTGGTTCAGGTTTAGATTCTTTAGTAAAAGCCATAGTACGTGCTAATAATGGTCCAGGCGGTAATCCTGGTTTAATCAGCCTCTTAAGCTCTGCAACTATTACGGTATTTGCACCAAGCAATGCAGCTTTTACGCAGCTTTTAGGTGCACTGGGTATTAATAATATTGACAATATCCCAATGCCAACGCTTTTAGCAGTATTAAGCTACCATGTTGTTGCGGGAAGGGCATTCTCATCTGACTTAAAAGCCGGCTCTTTACCAATGCTAGCTGGTGGTAATACAACTGTAAGTTTAACCAGTGGTGCTACTATAAAAGGAAACGGAAATGGCACTAATGCATCTAACATTATTGCAACTAATATAATGTGCCGCAATGGTGTGGTACATGTAATTGACAGGGTTTTATTACCATAATCAAATCTTTAGAAAAACCTAATTTGCATCAACGGTGAACAATTTTCGATTTTCACCGTTGATGTTTAGTAATAATAACTGGTAATGTTTAACCACAAATACAGATACTTTTTTATATTAGGTTTAGCAGTTTACACTTATCTTAATACTGTACTATGTGAGGTGTACAGGTATTTTAATATTGAAATTGAGTGGTATGTGGCTTTTGCCACAATTTTTCTAACCACTTTTTTTATTTGGGAAGGCAGCCGGTTATTGGAACCCCTGTTTAAAAAAAAGGTTGCAAGGCAGAAGAATAAAATAAAAACACTTGTTGAATTTTTTGCAGTTGGAGGCATGTTAACAACATTTATAACCCTTGCTCTGGTATTTTTTGTAAGTATGGTTTTACAGAATTACAGTTTTAAAGAAACAATTATTCCCCTTAAACTAAATTTAATTTATGCCTGGCTGGCCAATTTATTGTTTCATTTATTAAATGCCATTATGTTTTATTTTACCGAGTATAAAACAAAATGGATGGAGGCGGAAGAATTAAAAAGAATGTCGGCACAGGCAGAGTTGCAATTGGTAAAAAGCCAGATAAATCCACACTTTTTGTTTAATAACCTCAATGTACTTTCTGCATTGGTGATGAAAAATAATAATGAGGCCAATCGTTTTATTGAAGAGTTCTCCAAAGTATACCGCTATATTTTAACTAACCACGATAAAGAACTGGTAGACATAAAAACAGAACTGGATTTTATTAAGCCTTATATTTTTTTATTGCAAAAAAGATTTTCTGACGGATTGGATATAACCATTAATGTACCCCAGTCGTATGAAAATTTTTATATTATACCTGCATCCTTACAAATGCTTATTGAAAATGCTATTAAACATAATATAATAAGTAAGAATAAACCACTACATATTGATGTGCACATAAATGGAAACAATACGATAGTGGTTTCCAATAATTTGCAATTAAGAGAATCAGTGGAAGGATCTACCAAAATTGGATTAGCAAATATTATTAAACGCTATTGGTTAGTTAGCGGTAGAAATGTAGAAGTAAAACAAGATGATAATGATTTTACTGTTACACTCCCCCTGCTTTCCTTAAATTAAAATGCGGAAAATGAATATCTTAATAATTGAAGATGAACAATTGGCCCAGGAGCGTATGCAGCTTTTAATTAAAGCCTATGACCCTTCAATAAATATAATGGCCTGCCTGGAAAGTGTAGAGGAAACAGTACACTGGCTAAATACCAAACCTCACCCTGATGTATTATTGATGGACATTCATTTGAGTGATGGCCAATGTTTTGAAATTTTTAAACGCACCACTACACAAAGGCCCATCATCTTTACTACCGCATATGAAAATTACGCCATTGAAGCCTTTCAGTTATTCAGCATAGATTATATTTTAAAACCGGTAAGCGCAGAAGCATTAGCCACAGCATTGAATAAATTTAAAAACCTGGTCACCGCATTTGCTCCTAAAGATTACCAGTTGCTGATGGAACAGGTTAAAGATAACTTTTCGATAAATTATAAAAGCAGGTTTTTAGCAAAAGTTGGCCAGCGGTTGTTTTTTATTGCAGCCAGCGAAGTGGCCTATTTTGCTGCCGATAATAAAATTGTTTTTTTAATTGATAAAGAAGGAAACCGGTTTGTAATTAATACCACCATGGAAAAATTAGAAGCGGAATTAAACCCCAACGACTTCTTTAGGCTGAACAGAAAAATAATTATAAATGCTGATGCCATCGATCAGATAAAGCCCTATCAAAGCAACCGCTTAAAACTGCATCTAAAAGGTATCACCTCGCAGGAGGAAATAATTATAAGCAGGGAACGGGTTGCCGATTTTAAGCAATGGGCAGATACATAAATAAACTTTATCTGTTAATTTATTTTTGCAGATATTGAGGATTAAATTTTAATAATGCCTCATATTGTCCATTTAATCAAAGACAAAAAATTTAAAAAAATACTTGAACTGCAAGAGCGGTTTACTTTAGTAAAGAGAAAAAATATACACCTGCATTTGTGTAACTCCATTATGAGCCAGCAACTAAGTACCAAAGTTGCTGATGTTTTTCATAAAAGATTTTTAAACTTATTCGACACAAAAAATCCCTCATCAAATGAGATAGCTGCTACTTCATTTGATACACTCAGGGCAATTGGCCTTAGCAATGCTAAAGTAAATTATGTATTGAATGTTTGTAATTTTTTTATAGATGAAAAAATCACTGATGCCCGTTTATATAAGATGAGCAATGAAGAACTAATAAAATATCTGACTCAAATAAAAGGTGTAGGGCCATGGACTGTTGAAATGATCTTAATGTTTACTCTTGGAAGGGAAGATATATTTGCTGTTGATGATTTAGGTATACAACAGGCGATGTGCAAACTGTATAAAATTGATGCTGCTGATAAAAAAGCGATGAAAGAAAAAATGTTGCACATCAGTAAAAAATGGAGCCCTTACCGAACTTATGCCTGCAGGTATTTGTGGGGATGGAAAGATACACTCCCGCCCCCTGAAGGGAGAACTGGCAGCAAGAAAACTTAAATTTATTTTTATACAGCTGTAAGTTTAAGATTGTTATAATAGTTAATGATGTAACAATCTAAGTTCCCCTTAGGAAACAGGGGTAAAAAATATTGCTTTGATAATCTCTTCTAAATAATTTTTATCGGTCTCATCAAACTGATTCAATAATTCACTGTCCACATCAAGTACAGCAACTACTTCATTGTTTATTATTACCGGAATTACAATTTCTGATTTTGATAAACTGCTGCAGGCAATATGGCCAGAAAATTTTTCTACATCAGGTACAATTAGTGTTTGGGCCTGCTGCCAGCTTGCGCCACAAACGCCACGGCCTTTTTTTATCCGGGTGCAGGCCACCGGCCCCTGAAAAGGGCCTAAAACCAATTCATCATTCTTTACTAAATAAAAACCTACCCACAACCAATTGAATTGTTCTTTTAATGCAGCTGAAACATTTGCAAGGTTGGCAATTAAATCAGGTTCGCCATCCAGTAAAGCTTTTATTTGGGGTAACAGCGATTGGTAAATAGCTTTTTTGCTTCCTTCAATAATATTTAAATCTTCGGCCATACTTTAAATTAAAATACTTTAATTACTACGGATTAATATTTCTTCTTCCGTCTTTAATTCTTTATCAAAGATAAAAGTGCCAAAGGGAATTATGGAAGCAAGAAATGCTTTTCCCAGCCATAAAAATTCTTTCTTTAATGAAGTAAATACTTCAAAAGCAAAATAAAAAAAGGCTACAAATAATACACCATGCACCCATCCAAAAATTTTTACTGCCTGTGGTATCTCAAACATGTATTTCAGTGGCATTGCAATAAAAAGTAAAATTAAAAACGAAATGCCTTCTGCAATGGCCACCATTCTAAAACGGTGAAGTTGTTTTACCAAATCTTCTTTTTTCATATTTTTATTTAGGGTGTTTAAGGAGTTTTTAATATGCTATCACCTGCTCAACAATAGCTTCAGGTATTTCCCTCCACTCGTATTGCTGGTTGCGTAATTGTGGTTCAAAGCCTGCTTCTTTAATAGATTGCTGAATTGTTGTACTGGTAAAACGGTGTGGTGCTCCGGCTGCACTTACCACATTTTCTTCAATCATAATGCTTCCAAAATCATTTGCACCTGCATTTAAACAAATTTGAGCTACCTGTTTACCTACAGTTAGCCAGCTTGCCTGAATGTTTTTAATGTTGGGTAACATTATACGGCTTATGGCTATCATGCGTATATATTCTTCGGCGGTTGTTAAATTATGTACACCTCGTATTTTTGCAAGCAGGGTATCTACATCCTGAAAAGTCCAAGGAATAAAAGCTAAAAACCCTTTTGCATTTTCCGGTTTTCGGCTTTGCACTTCTCTTATTTTTACTAAATGTTCAAAACGTTCCTGCAGGGTTTCCACATGACCAAACATCATGGTTGCAGATGTGGTGATATTTAGTTTATGTGCTTCATGCATAATATCCAGCCATTCCTGTGCACCACATTTTCCTTTGCTGATTAATCTCCTTACCCTGTCAGTTAATATTTCTGCTCCTGCTCCGGGTAAGCTATCCATTCCTGCTTCTTTTAAAGCCATTAAAATTTCCCGGTGGGTACTTTTTTCCAGCTTGGTAATATGGGCAATTTCCGGAGGGCCTAGTGTATGTAATTTAATATTTGGGTAAAGACTTTTTAA
>JAYUTC010000296.1:0-9030 GCA_043755395.1 Ferruginibacter sp. | reverse complement strand
ATAATGATGGCATGGATGATTTTGCGACAATTGATTATAGTTTTCCTTCAGCGGGTTATGTTGCCAACATAAGTATATTTGATGCTGCCGGAAGAGTGGCACGTTACTTACAACGCAATGCTTTGTGCGGCATTAAAGGCAATTTCCGCTGGGATGGTTTGGGTGAAAAAAATCAAAAACTGTCCGTTGGCGTTTATATTATTTATACAGAAGTATTTAATTTAGAGGGAAAGAAAAAACAGTTTAAGAATACGATTGTGCTGGCTAGAAGAAATAATTAACTTCACACAAATTAAAATTTATCTAATGCAAAAAAAACACTTATTGATAATGGCAATTGCTGTTATTACTTTCTCATCCTGTAATAATCAAAGCGAAATGAAACAAACTGGTTACAAATGGCCCGATAGTATTACTGCACCTGTATGTGAAATGAAACCTGTGACATTAACTGCACACGGCGATTCAAGGGTGGATAATTATTTTTGGCTGAATGATTATTTTAAAAAAGGGCCCGATAGTACCAAAGTAGTGGAATATTTAACTGCAGAGAATAAGTATTACGATACTATGATGAGTGGCACAAAAATGCTGCAGGAAAAATTATACACCGAAATGAAGGCAAGGATAAAAGAAAAAGATGAGACAGTGCCGGTTTTTAAAAATGGCTATTATTATTACAACCGGGTAGAAGAGGGCAAAGACTATTATGTGTATTGCAGAAAAAAAGGAACATTGGATGCAAAGGAAGAAGTGTTACTGGATGTTAATAAAATGGCGGAAGGTCATAATTATTTTAGTGCCACAGGTTTTGATATAAGTATGGATAATAAATTAATGGCCTACGGTATAGATACATTATCCAGGCGGCAATATAATATTTATGTAAAAAATTTAGAAACGGGGGAAATTTATAAAGATGTAATAGCCAATACAGAAGGTGGCCCGGTGTGGGCCAATGATAACCAAACTTTTTTTTACACAGCTAAAAATCTCGTAACTCTTTTATCTGAAAAAATAAAAAAACATAAACTGGGTACAGATCCTGCTGCCGATAAAACAGTATATGTAGAGAAGGATCCGAGTAATTATATAGGTGTGGGTAAAACAAAATCAGATAAATTTATTCTAATAAGTTCTAGCGGCACACTTTCTTCTGAATATAAGTTTATAGATGCCAATAAACCTGATGATGCATTTAAAGTATTTCAGTTGCGTATGAAAGAAGTATTGTACGATATGGATCATGCAAATGATAAATTTTATATACGCACTAACTTAAATGCAAAAAATTTTAAGGTAGTAACCTGTACCGAGACTAAAACAGACAGCAGTACCTGGAAGGATATGATTGCTCACAATGAAAGTATTTTAATTCAGGGTATTGATGTATTTAAAAATTTTATTGCTGTATCCGAAAGAAAAAATGGTTTAACACAGGTACATATCATCAACACAAAAAATAATGAAGGGCATTATCTTGCTTTTGATGAACCTGCATATACTGCAAACCTGGCTTATACACCCGATTATAATTCGGATGTAGTAAGATTTAATTATACTTCTTTAACCACACCTGCATCTGTATACGATTACAATATGGGGACTAAAGAGAAAAAATTAATGAAGCAGCAGGAAGTTGTTGGGGGATATACAGTAAGTTATTATGTTACCGAACGTTTATTTGCTACTGCAAAAGACGGTACAAAGGTTCCTATTTCAATAGTTTATAAAAAAGGATTTAAAAAGGATGGTACTGCGCCCATGCATTTGTATGGTTATGGAAGTTATGGTGCCAGCATGGATGCAAGTTTCAGCAGTGCAAGATTAAGTTTACTTGACCGTGGATTTGCATTTGCCATTGCACATGTACGTGGCGGGCAAGAGATGGGCAGGTATTGGTATGAAGATGGTAAAATGATGAAAAAGAAAAATACGTTTACAGATTTTATTGATTGTGCCGAGTTTTTGCTGGCTAATAAATATACAACCAAAGAACATTTATATACCAGTGGTGGCAGTGCCGGCGGATTATTAATGGGTGCAGTAGTAAATATGCGGCCCGATTTATGGCATGGCGTAATTGCAGCAGTACCTTTTGTTGATGTAATTAATACCATGAGTGATGCCAGCATACCATTAACCACTAACGAATATGATGAGTGGGGAAATCCTGCCAATAAAGAAAATTACATGTACATGAAAACCTATTCACCGTATGACAATGTAGAAAAGAAAGTCTATCCCAATATGCTGGTAACAACAGGCCTGCACGATAGCCAGGTACAATATTTTGAACCGGCAAAATGGGTAGCCAAATTAAGAGAGATGAAAACAGATAATAACAAACTGTTACTGTACACCAATATGGAAGCAGGGCATGGTGGAGCCAGCGGAAGATTTAAAGCATTGAAAGACCGGGCAAGGGAATTTGCATTTTTCCTGGCACTGGAAAGTATAACAGAATAAATATTTAAAATACCGAAGTGAAAAGCTTCGGTATTTTTATTTCTACTGCTTTATTAGCTTCTCTCATGATGAGAATGATCAAAAATTGCAGCAAGTAAAAAATAACTTTATTCAAATATCTTTTCTTCCCTTGTTAATTGCCCTAATTTATTTATTCCTTCAATAACCACTCTTATTTTTTTACAGTTATCACTATTATAGAATGGTATTTTTATGCGCCTTGTTTTTTTATCCATCATTAAAAAAGGGTTCCAGTACAAAGTAGATCGATAATCGGGTAAATCAGGAGCATTATTTTTTTCATAATCAGGCATGTAAAATTCTTTTATAGCAGAGTAACCGTAAATGGCGGTAAAGTCTAAACCCTTTACCGATGAATTATTGCCTCCCTTCTTTGTATAAACAGCTATAGCACCCCCCGCACCACCGCCAGTTGCACCAAAAAATGGAGGACGATAAACTTTTATCAGGGCTACATCACTCATAGAGATGGATTGAAGTAAACTAATATCTGAATTGCTTTCATTTAAAAAAATACTGGTTTCACTTCCACGCCAGCTGATACTTTCCTGGCCATTTTGGGATATTTGTAAGCCCGGAACCTTCCC
Organism: Ferruginibacter sp.; assembly: GCA_043755395.1. GTDB lineage: Bacteria > Bacteroidota > Bacteroidia > Chitinophagales > Chitinophagaceae > Ferruginibacter. Next base: position 5,953 of record JAYUTC010000296.1, on the reverse strand, counting down.
CTGTAAATAATCTAAAACAGTTAATGCAGATTTAGCAAATGGGTCATCCTCAATTGTAAATGTGTAACCATCTCCACCCGAAAAGAAACCTGATGTATATTGTTCTTCTAATTTTTGTTTTAAGGATTTTGTTTTACTGAATACTTTTACCACTTCTAGTGTTTTTGTTTTGTTAGTTTCAAATTGCGAACGTTGCAATGCAGCTAATTTTGTATTTTTTTGTAAAAGAGAACTATCAACAGATAAATTAATAAAAAGTGAAGCAAGCAAATTAGTGGAAGGTGCAATGGCATTGGCAATTTCATTTTTAAATGAAAAACTTGCAATTGAAGTAAGTTTTTTTTCTTTATCATTATTTATTTGATAATGAAACTTTGCAGTATCAAACAAATAAATTCCTGATAATCTAAATTGTCCATCTGTATTTATTGGTATACTTAAAAAACTGCTCGTGTTATTTTTTGTTTTTATATAGCCCGTTAAATCTTTATTTGCTAACTGGGGTTTAGATAACCCATATACTTTGCCACTGATTGAAAGATAGTTATCTGTTGGAAAAATTAATTTTGGCCATTGATTGGTTAATAAATTTTCCCATTTAAATCTTCGCCATCCATTTGTCATCATCACTAAATCTAAATGTTCCTTTGCAGAATCATTATCGGTGTAAAAATAATAAGACGGATTAAATACATAACCTTTAAGATCGCTGGTAAGTAATAAATGAGAAAAAATATTTTCTTCATTATTCGTAATAGGATTGATATCTGCATCAGTAACAGAAATAGATAAATTACTAAGCAAGGTGTCACCTACATCTACCTGCAAGGTATTATGGCCATGTTTAATAATATTTTTTTCTATCAAATGTAAATCGGTAGAAAAGTAATAATTATTATGGTTGATAAATACTAGACGTTCGGAAACGGGTATTTGTGCAGCATTAAAAACAGTAAGTTGCAATATTCCATCCGGAAAATTTTCAGTTAAAATTGGAGCACTTATTTCTTTTTTTTTGCTCATATTTATTTTGGCACTATATACCATTTGGTGTTGCATTTGTGCAATTACAGAGTAGGAAGTAAATGCTTCGTTTGCATCATCTGTTCTTTTTAATGTATAGGTTAAAATATCTGAGCTATTGTTTATATTTATTGAAACACCTTGTTTTTTTGCATCAGGTAAGGGTGTTTCATGCTGTAACCCTTTTTTGTCTTTCCAGATTGCTTTATATTTTTCACCAGTTAAAGGCGTTATTAAAAAATATCCCATACCATCATGAGCAGAAGAAAAAGTATTTAATTTAATTCCATTTCCATTTACAATAGTGCCGGCAATATTAATTGGCACACCATACTGATCAACTGCTTTAAATGCAACCCGGCAACTTATGCCCTCCACCATATCACCCCCCTCAGGAAAAATTGATAAACTGAAAGTTGCAGGCGCCGGTATTTTTTTTAAAAAATTGGCAGAAGGAATTATTTGAATAGATTTTAAATAGAGTAATGTGGAGTCATAGTTTAACATCCAGGAAGTGTAAGCCCTTATGTATAATCGGGTTTTACTTATTGTATCAGGTAAATCAAAGTTAGAAGCTGCACCAGACTCAAAAACGGGCATCATTTTTTTTTGTAAAATGTTGCCCTGGTCATCAATTAATTCGGCATAAACGGTTTTGCTGAGTGCCGGAGATAAAATTTCAGAAACCAGATATGCTTTAAACCAAATGGTTTCTCCGGCATTGTAATAATTTTTATCAAAGTGGAGATAGATTTTTTCCTGGGGATATTTTTCACCTAATTGAGTTATTAAAGAGTCAATAGGTTGCTGAGCAGTAAGATAATTGCCAGTGGTTGTAAAAAAAACAAAAAGTAAAATGTTTTTACAAACGATATTTTTTATCATAAAAGGAGAACGGGTTCTTTTAAAATTTTGAAAGAAACTTACGGTCTTAAATCATCTGTACTAATTCTGTTAATATCATTATCTGAAGAGTCGTCAGGCTTTTTTAATAAAACAGCACGAATTACTAAAAAACCTCCAAATGCACAGATTAATCCAAAAAATAATAAAGGGACTATATCTTCCATTCCAAAAAAAAGCATTCCAGCCATAAAGCCAATTATTTCAAAAGTAAACCAGCAGATAACAGTATAAATTTTCCACGTAGTGGGTTTAACACCTTTTTGGATAGCCAGTTTTTTAATTTCTTTTAAGATAAATATTAAGGCAATTATTTCAATCATAACTTCTTTTTAAAATAAAAAAGTAGGTTTACCCTGTCCTATTTTACTTTTAGATTATACTAAATCAATATCAAAGTTCACAAGCTGAACAAACTCACTTAATCTTGTATCAATATCTGCTTTTGTAATCTCCTTTAATCTTTCAGGACCAAATTTTTCCACACAAAAACTTGCCATGGCGCTGCCAATGATTATGGCAGTTTTCATGTTTTCAAAACTGATGTCTTTGGTTTTTGCCAAATGGCCAATAAAGCCACCGGCAAAAGTATCTCCGGCACCTGTTGGGTCAAATACTTCCTCCAGCGGTAGTGCAGGTGCAAAGAAAACATGATTCCCATGAAACAATAAGGCGCCATGTTCCCCTTTTTTAATTATTAAAAAATTCGGGCCCATCTTCATTATTTCTCTTGCGGCTTTTACTAATGAAAGCTCTCCGCTCAGTTGCCTTGCTTCACCGTCATTTACCAGCAATACATCTACTTTTTTCAATACTTCCTTTAAATCATCCATAGCAATATCCATCCAAAAATTCATAGTGTCCATTACAATCAATTTTGGCCTTACTTTTAATTGATTAATAACACTTAACTGTAATTTTGGCATTAAGTTACCAAGCATTAAAAACTCAGCACCTTGAAAAGCATCTGGCACTATTGGATTAAAATCTGCCAGTACATTTAAATCTGTAACCAAAGTATCACGGGTATTCATATCAATGTGGTATTTACCACTCCAGAAAAATGATTTTTTATCAGGTACAATTTCAACACCTTCCAATTGAATACCACGTTTTTTCATTTCATCCATTTCCTCTTGCGGAAAATCGTAACCTACAATAGAAATTTGTTGAATTGGAGTAACAAAATTGCTTGCGGCATAAGCTACATAAGTGGCAGAGCCGCCAATAATTTTATCTGTTTTTCCAAATGGAGTTTCAATTGCATCAAATGCCATGGTGCCAACCGTTATAAGTGCCATAAATTAAATGTTAGGTGTTATATGTATTAAGTACGTTAAAAATATTATTTTAAGTGCAAAAGTAATAGATTAATATAAGATGATTAGGGGTATTTTTATAAATAATTAGCTGAATTTTAGTTTATACTTAATTAAAAGTTCAATACTGGTATGTGGTACAGGCAGGTTACATAACAAAGTTACTATGGGGAATAATTTTATTAATAAAATATAATCAATTCCTGTTTAAGGGATAAGAGTATGCTTATACAAATTCATCCCCATGATCCGCAGCCAAGGTTAATAAAACAAGTTGCCGAATGCCTTAAAGATGGCGGAGTAATAATATACCCTACAGATACTATTTATGGACTGGGTTGCGATATTATGCAGCATAAAGCAGTGGAGCGGATTTGTAAAATAAAAAATGTTGATCCTCAAAAAGCGCAACTGAGTTTTATTTGCCGTGATTTAAGCCATTTAAGCGATTATACAAAAAGTATTGACACACCTTTATATCGGATGTTAAAAAATTATTTACCCGGACCATATACTTTTATTTTACCTGCAAGTAAACAAGTGCCCAAAATTTTACAAAGCAAAAAAAACACCATCGGCTTAAGAATACCGGGCAATATTATTTGCCGGCACATTTTAGAAGCTTTAGGTAATCCTATTTTAAGTGCTTCTTTACCCGGAGAAATGGTGGAAGAATATACTAACCCCGAAGTAATGCAGGAAAATTTCGGACATCTTGTTAATTTTGTAATTGATGGAAGCATTGGGGGTATGATTCCTTCTACAGTAGTTAATTGTACATCTGAAAATTGGGAAATTGTGAGACAGGGTTTGGGAGAATGGAATTCATAAAGACCCTGACCTTTTTTATATTACTAAAAATTGTAAATAATATAATTTTATTACCTTCTACGGCAACTACAGCTGATTTATTTTTGCAGGAAGAATATTAAAACTTTTTCGGTGGTATTTGCACAAACCAAATTCTTCAATTGCAATACGGTGTTGTGCTGTGCCATAGCCCTTATTGCTATCCCACCCGTAGTGAGGAAATTCCCGGTGCATTTTTTTCATAAATTCATCACGATATGTTTTTGCTAAGATACTTGCTGCAGCAATAGATGCATATTTTCCATCGCCTTTAATAATGCATTCATATTTAATTTTTTTATAGGGTTTAAATCGATTACCATCTATTAGTAAAAACCGGGGAGTTGTTTGTAATTTATCTATAGAAAGGTGCATGGCATTAAAGCTTGCCTGTAAGATATTAATATCATCTATCACTGTATTATCAACAGCTGCTACAGCAAAAGCAATACTCTCTAATTCTATTATTGGCCGTAATAAATCTCTTTCTTTTTCTGTAAGTTGTTTACTGTCATTTAACATAGGATGAAAAAAATCTTTGGGTAAAATTACTGCTGCGGCAAATACCGGACCTGCATAACAGCCACGTCCGGCTTCATCAATACCGGCTTCTATTAAATTTTTATGAAAAAAGGGTTGCAGCATTTCGTTTAACAAATATCAGTTAAAACTTTAAAAAAAGCCTTCATTTGGCTGTAACAACCGGTGCTGCACTAAATTTGTAAAAAATATGGAAACAGCAATAACAAATCGCATTAACCGCCAGGTAGCAATTTGGCTTTTAATTGGAGTGGGAATGATAATAATTCAGGTTTTATTGGGAGGAATTACCCGCCTGACAGAATCGGGCTTGTCTATTACTGAATGGAAACCTATCACAGGGGCTTTACCGCCATTAAATGATGCCGCCTGGCAAATAGAATTTGAACGGTATAAAGTAACTGATCAATTTAAGTATGTGCATCAGAATTTTTCCATAAACAATTTCAAATTCATTTTTTTCTGGGAATGGTTTCATCGCTTTTGGGCAAGATTACTGGGTGTAGTTTTTTTAATTGGCTTTATTTATTTTTTAGCTACAAAAAAATTTAATTCAAAAATGATATTACCAATGGTGATACTTTTTTTATTAGGAGCATTGCAGGGGGCAATTGGTTGGCTTATGGTAAAAAGTGGGTTGGTACCCGAAAAATATTTTGTAGGTCATATTGAGCTGGCTACTCATTTTATTGCTGCATTAGTTTTACTGAGTTATACTTTATGGTTTGCATTAAGCCTTTTAATTAAACCGGAGCAAAGGATTATTAATGTGCCTTTACAAAAAATGCTGATAGTAATACTTTTGGTGTTAATTGTTCAGTTATTTTATGGTGCTTTTATGGCAGGTTTAAGGGCAGCAGTAAGTGCACCAACATGGCCCGATATAAATGGCAGCATGATTCCAAAAGGTATGAATGAACTTTCGCCATGGATAAAAAACCTGGTAAATAATAATCTTACTGTTCATTTTATACATCGTGGATTAGCGTATTTACTTTTTATATTGGTTGTAATCTGGTGGCAAAAAGCAAAAGTTATCAGTATCAATAAATTATTCAACAGGTTACGTTCTTCAATAATAATCTTGGTTTTATTACAGGTTATGTTGGGGATTATTACCGTAATTAATGCAACACACAACAACCGGTTGGTAATCTTTGGCGTACTGCATCAATGCATGGCAATACTCCTGTTAATAAGTGTAGTTGGTTTATTATATGTGCTTAAAAAGAAAATTTACTATTAAAATCCCGAAAGTAGCTGGTATTAAAGTTGTTTTGTAAACTGTATGTTTTTTTAGTACATTTAAATAACCGCAG
>JAYUTC010000295.1:0-9060 GCA_043755395.1 Ferruginibacter sp. | reverse complement strand
CGGGTACATTACCAAAGATGAACCGCAAAGCCATTGAATATGCTATTAAACTGGGCCTGGCTTTACATTGCGATATTGAACAGCATAATTATTTTGCCCGTAAAAATTATTTTTATCCCGATTTACCTAAAGGATACCAGGTTAGCCAGCATACTACCCCTATTTGTAAAAATGGTTATGTACCTATTAAAACTGCTGACGGCGAAAGAAATATTTTGCTCAACAGAATACATATAGAAGAAGATGCAGGAAAAAGTTTGCATGATGTAGATGAAAATTATACTTCAATAGACTTAAACCGGGCTGGTGTTTGTTTATTGGAAATTGTTAGTGAGCCAGATTTACACAGCAGCGATGAAGCTTTTGCTTACATTACCGAATTAAGAAAACTATTGCGCTGGCTGGAAATATGCGATGGAAATATGGAAGAAGGCAGTATGCGCTGTGATGCTAACATTTCTATCCGTTTAAAAGGTGAAACTAAATTAGGTACAAGAGTAGAAGTTAAAAACTTAAACAGTATCCGTAATGTAAAAAAAGCAATCGAAATTGAAGTGGCAAGACTTATAGATATAACAGAAGCTGGTAATAAAATTATACAGGAAACCAGGAGTTTTGATGCAGATAATAATATCACTTTTTCTTTACGCAGTAAAGAAGATGCAGATGATTACCGTTATTTTCCTGAACCTGACCTTACCCCTTTTTTTATAGCTGATGAGTTTTTACAGCAGATAAAGGAGTCTATTCCACAACTACCCGAAACTTTAGAAAAAAAATATCAGGATGTTTTGCATCTAAACGCATATGATGCCGGCGTAATTTGCAATGATAAAGAAACGGTGAATTATTTTGAAGCCATTATTAAACATACCAGTAATTATAAAGCAGTGGCTAACTGGTTGCTGGGCCCTGTAAAAAATTATCTAAATGACACTGGTATTGATATTAAAGATTTTATTTTACCTGCAGAAAAAATTGCAAGGCTGATACAATTAGTAGATGACGGCAAAGTGAATTTCAGCAATGCTTCCACAAAAATATTCAATACACTGATTGCTGATCCGAAAAAAGAAGCTTTAGAAATTGCAACCGCACTAAATCTTTTACAGGAAAGCGATAGCGGATCTGTAGAAGCTTGGGTAAATGAAACCATTGCAAAAATGCCTCAAAAAGTAAAAGAATATAAATCTGGTAAAAAAGGATTAATTGGATTATTTGCAGGCGAGGTAAAAAAACTGAGCAAAGGAAAAGCCGACATGCAAATGGTAAATAAATTATTGAGTGAAAAATTAAATTAATAGTCTGATCATTCTCTTTCTGTTAATTGAAACAATAAGAAATTTAAAAACTAAATAACCAAAATGAAAAAATTATTGCCGGTACTCTCTTTATTTTTAATTTTATTTTCCTGCAACAATGCAAACGAAAAAGGAAAATTTGCTGTAAGTGGCCAGTTAAAAAATGCGCCTGATCAAAAAGTGTATTTAGAAGAATTATCATTTAGCCAAAAAGATCCTGAGGTAATTGATACTGCCGAAATTAAAAATGGAAAATTTAAACTTTCAGGCATTGGCGCAGAAGAAGCTATCTATCGTATAAGACTGGAAAAAGCCAATAATGGGTTTCTATTTATTAACGATAACAGTTTTATTAATTTTACCGCCGATTTAAATGATGTGAGTTTAAACGGACCCTCTTTTTCTACTCCTGCAAACAATTCACTAAAAAATTTTATAGGTATCAACGATGGTATGATGAAAAAAATACAGGATGCAGCCGCAACATTAACCCAATTAAAACAAAGCGGTGTTAATACAACTGACAGCCTTTTTGTTGCAACAGAAACAACTTTTAATAATTTAAAAGATGCAATGACTAAGTTTTGTTTTCAATATGCCGATACAGTTAAAAGCCCAGCACTGGCTTTATTTGCCACCACTGCTGCACCTGTTGACATTGAAAAATTTCAATTGCCTTTACAAAAATTAGCACAACGTTTTTCTGCTCATAATGGCATTATTGCTGTTACTAATTTTGCAAAACAACAGTTGGTATCTAAACAACAACAGGCGCAGCGGCAAACGGGTAAAGCCGAAATTGGTAGTATGGCACCTGATATTACTATGAATGATGTGAATGACAAAACTTTTTCTTTAAGTCAGTTAAAAGGTAAATATGTATTCGTAGATTTTTGGGCAAGCTGGTGTGGGCCCTGCCGTGGCGAAAACCCTAATGTAGTGGCAGCATATAACCGCTTTAAGGATAAAAATTTTACAGTATTGGGTGTATCTCTTGATAAAGACAAAGCATCCTGGTTAAAAGCAATACAGGATGATGGTTTAAGCTGGAAGCAAATCAGTGATTTAAAATACTGGAATAGTGCTGCAGTTGCTTTATATGGCATTGATGGAATCCCTTATAATGTTTTGGTAGATCCGCAGGGTAAAATAATTGCAATTGGATTAAGAGGTGATGCCCTATTAAGTAAGTTAGGTGAAGTGATAAAATAAAAAATGTAATAAATAAAAAAAAGAGACCGCTTTTTAAAAGACGGTCTCTTTTATATAATTACTTTACTAAAATATTAGTACCCTGTATTTTGCTGAGCTTTAATTGTTGGATTTGCATCAGTTTCTACCTGCGGTATTGGCAATAAACGCTTATCAAACGGATAAGCAATTGTTAATGCCGAAGCGGGATAATTTAAGCTTCTTATAATTGGTCTTTTCAATCTGTTTAAATCATGAAATCTATCTCCTTCAAAAGCTAATTCTTTTCTTCTTTCCTGAATAATATCATCTACCAAGGCAGCCCCTGTACTGGTAAACCCGGTAAAAGAAGCATCACGCCTGGTAGCCACAAAATTTAAAAATGTTTTTGCATTGGTTTCATTAACCGGTGCAGATGCTTCCGCTGCAATTAAATAAATATCTGCAAGGCGCAAAATTTTTGTATCATCTCTATCGGTAGCAATATTGATGTACTTTTTTACAAACCATGATGGCAATGATGCCCTTACTCCTGCTTGTAAGGCTACTGTCTTTCTAACATCAGTTGCAGAGTATAATGCAGCTAAATCATCTGAACAAATCATATCACCATAACCACCCTGATTATAAATATACCCCAATGCATCAAAAGCCAGGTTACCAACAGCATCAGAAGACACTTCAAATAAAGTCTCTAATTTTACGGTTCCTATTACCGGATTACCCCAATATGATGCATAGTTAAGGGTAGTTACAGCTGCAAATCCACTATTATTAATTACATCATTTGCAGCTATTAATGCATTGGGCATATCGCCCTTAGTAAGGTGTACTTTTGCTTCTAAACCTTTAGCAGCATATTTACTAAACTGTGAAGTATTGGTAAAAAGTGTCATTAAATTATATGCCTGTGCCAAATCTGCTAAAATCAAAGTATAAACTTCAGATATTTTAGAACGCCCTGGTTTTAAAGTTGCATCAAAAGTTGTTACAATAGGAACTCCAAAAGCTGCAGGATCTTCTCTGTATGGTTTTGCATAAAACCTTACCAATGTAAAATACATTAATGCCCTGATAGCATATGCTTCTCCTTTATATTGATTTACGTTTATATTAGCGGCAAGTGGAGAATTAATAATATTGTTACAGCGCAAAATACAATTATACCCCTGTTGCCACATACCCTGTGCATTACCATCAGTTACAATTTGCACATACTGATTGTAATTTACATATCTGTTACTATTTTGGGCAGACACATAAATATTATCAGCCATTAGATCGCCTAAAACCGGGGCAGAACGACCAAATATATCAACCCCTCTTAAAGAAGCATAGGCACCTCTTAATGCAACCTGAACATCAGCCTCAGATTTCAATGCATCGGCAGGTTGCAAAGATGTATATGGTTTAAGATCCAAAAATTCTTTTTTACAAGATGATAATATAAGACTGGCAAAAGCAATCATTATAAAACCAACAATATTTATTTTAATATTTTTCATAATAATAATTATTTAAGTTTTTTTAGAAGCCGATATTTATACCTGCTGTAATTGTTTTTGGAATAAATACTTCAAGGTTAGTTGCACTTCCAACTCCGGTTTCGGGATCAAAAGGCAAGTTTTTATCTTTAACCCAGGTAAATAAATTTGTACCTCTTACATAGGCAGAAAAACTGCCAATTTTTAATTTATCCAACACACTTTTTGGAAAACTATACCCAACCTGTAAATTCCTTAACCTCAAATAATCGCCCTTATACAAATACTGTGTTGAAAAACTATTAGCCAATTTATTACCGTTATATTTATACTGAGGAATATCTGTAATATCACCTGGTTTTTTCCATGCATCTAACTGACGTACCACTTTGTTAAAAGTACCATTAGATCCGCTGCTTAAATAAAAACTACCCCAGGTATCTCTAACATAATTACCTACATTATAATATAACTGTGCTTCTAAACTAAATCCTTTATAAGTGAAGGTGTTGGTAATACTTCCAAAATATTTTGGTGAAGAAGATCCGAAATCCGGAGTTCTTAAAGCATTTGCATAAACATTTGTTTTAGTTGCTTTAGTATCATCTACGTACCATAATGGATCACCATTAGCTGGGTCAACACCGGCAAACTGACGAACATAAATGGTCTGAAAATCGTAGCCTACCCTTCTGATATTAATTCCAGAAATAATATCTGCATTATTTACTAAAGCAGTTATTTTATTTTTATTTCTTGCATAGTTGATGTTTAAATCCCATTCAAAATCTTTGTATCTAACAGGCACCAGATTTAATGAAATTTCTACACCCTTATTTTCCATACTTCCTACATTCTTTAAAATTGTTCCAAACCCTGTAGTTAAAGAAAGTGGTTCGTCCAACAATAAATTACTTGTTTTTCTTTTATAATAATCAACAGTTAAATTAATCCTGTTTTTAAGTACAGAAATATCAATACCCAAATCCAATGGTTTGTTTAATTCCCAGGTAAGATTGCTGTTACCTATTGAAGTAGGAGTACTACCCGGTTGCTGATTATAATTAGCCCCATAACCATATAAAGCTCTCGAGGCATAATTTGCAATAGCTGCATTACCATTTAAACCATAAGAAGCTCTTAGTTTCAATTGACTTATGAAACTAAAATTATCCATAAATTTTTCCTGATCAACATTCCATGTACCTCCTATAGACCAGAAATTACCATACCTGTTATTAACACCAAAGCGTGAAGAACCATCTCTTCTGAAACTACCCGAAACTATAAACCTGTTTTGATAATTAATACTTACATCAGAAAGATAAGATAAGAATGAATAATCAGAGGCATCTTGTGATGCTGCAATAGGAGTTGCACCCACTGCTGCTACAATTAAGTCAGTTGTAGGAGGGAAACCCTGTGCCTGTACATTTAGAAAATAGCCTTTAGACTTTTGTGCCTCATAACCGGCTTTTAATTTTACCGTTAAGTCATTATTTCTTAAAAAAGATCGGGTATAATTTAAAAGGTTGGTTGAAGTCCAGTTGGTATAACGGGTAAATCTTGAAAATGCCCTTCCCCCAGCGGCCCCACCATCTCCATGAAATGGATTATTATATTGATCTTCTTCAAAAGAATTATAATCCATTCCAAACTGAGAAGAAAAATCAAGCCCTTTTAGAATTTTGTAAGTTCCTTTTACATAACCGCCAAAATTTAATTGATTTAATTGTCTTTTATCAACTGCGTTTGTGTAAAGAGTGTTATGTAAAGCTCCTGCTCCAAAATCTGGTGCTGTTATATTAAATGATCCATCAGGCTTATAAGGATTTCTTGATGGAAGTAAAAACAAAGAGCTTAAAACAGGGTTTCCAAAAGCGCCGCCGGAAAGTGGAGCATTTTCTTTTACATACCCAATTTTAATATTAGTTTCTAACTTAAGTCTGTCAGTTGCATTGTTAGTTAAAGATATATTGGTGTTATATTTTTTAAATTTTGACTGGGTAGTTAAACCCTCCTGACTAAAATAACCACCGGAAATAAAGAAGGTAGTTTTTTCATTACCGCCACTGGCACTTAAATTATATTGATTTTGGCCAGCTGTTTGTGTCACACCATTTAACCAATCATAATCTACCCCATTCCCATAACCAAAACTTGATGTCATAAATGCGTCTGCTGCTGCTGCGTTGGCTGATACACCACCATCAATTAATCCCTGCCTGGTTAAATCAAAAAATTGTTTGGAGTTTAAAGGACGATATTTATCGTTATAATAGGCAATATCACTTTGTCCAAATTCTGTATCAAATCTAAATTTTGTTTTACCGGATTTGCCTTTTTTAGTAGTTACAAGAACTACACCATTTGCAGCACGTGAACCATATATAGATGCAGCAGAAGCATCTTTTAATATGGTAATGCTTTCAATATCGTTAGAGTTAATTGTACTTAAAGCATTTGAAGTAGTAGATAATCTTGATAAATCACCAGTATTTACAGGCACGCCATCAATCACCCATAAAGGATCAGCTCCTGCAGTAATAGAACCTATACCTCTGATTCTAATACTTTGAGTAGCACCAGGCTGACCGCTGGTTGCAAGTGATTGCACACCGGCCGAAGCCCCCTGCAAAGCTTTATCAATTGATGTAAATGGCTTATTTTCAATATCATCTCCACCTATTCTGCTTATTGCACCTGTTACTTCTTTTTTCTTTTGAGTACCATAACCAACTACGATAACTTCGGTTAATTTGCTGTCTACAGCTTGTAATGTTGCATTAATTGTATTGTCTTTCCCAATAGCAAATTGCTGCTCACCAAAATTAATTGAGCTAATGGTCAGGCTTTTTAATGTATTACTTACCTGTATACTAAAAGTGCCATCTTTTGAAGTTGTAGTACCAAAAGCAGTACCTCTAACAATAACTGAGGCATTTGCAATTGGGTTACCACTTACATCAGTGACCTTGCCGGTAACTGTGCGATTTTGTGCAGCTAATTGCACAATGGCAAAAAACGAACACATTAATAAAATTAAAATTTTTCTCATTTGGTTATTAGTTTAATGTTGTAACAAAGATAATTCACAATTGTTGTAAAAATCAATTCCATAGACAAGTTTGTTATCCACTTAGCTGCTTTTAAAGCCGTTTGTATTTTAATTTACAAAAAATAAATCGGTTAAGAAACCTTGCTTTATAATTTCTTTTTGGGGGCTACCCATAATAATAATACCGGCAATAAAATAAGATTGGTTAAAGTGGCAACAAATAAGGTAACCGATGTAAGCCATCCCAATGCAATTGTACCGCCAAAACTACTAAAACAAAAAATAACAAACCCTGCAATTAAAACTAATGAGGTATACACAATACTTAAGCCTGTATTTCTTATTGTTGCACTAACAGTGTTGTTGATATCATAATTATGAGCCGGCAATTCCTGTTTATAGTTTACCAAAAATCTGATTGTAATATCTATAGCAATACCTAAAGCCACACTAAAAACAAGTACAGTTGATGGTTTTAGCGGCACTCCTGCCCATCCCATTACACCGGCAGTAATAACTAAAGGAATTAAATTGGGTATTAAAGAACATATTAAAATTCGTGCCGATTTAAAAAGATATAACATACAAAATGCAATAAGCAAAAAAGCCCAAAAAATACTTTCTTTTAATCCATTTACAATAAATCTACTGCCCTCTAAAAAAGTAGAACTTGTACCCGTAATCGTGATTTTATAAACGGAATTTGCAGTGTCTTTTATTTCAAGACTGTCAATACCATTTAGTATTTTATTTGCCTGCTTTTTAATAGAATCAACAATAGGTAAAAGTTCTTTAGTGCCTACATCTGCCATGCTCATACTGATTCTCAAAAATTGCTCAGTTGAATCTATGAATGACCCCGCTAGTTTTACTGTTGCAGAATCTGCCGCAGTCATTTCCTTATTTTCCCGTCGTATATTTATTATACGTAACTTATCGTGTAAATCTTTTAAAGGGTTGCCAAAGGCGGGTAATGTATAAGTAGAATCTCCCTGACCTTCGCTAACTGCCTGGTAAGTAAACTTAATTCCATCTATAACAGAAAGCGGCTTTGCGATATTATTTTGCTTTGCCAAAAATGAATCCTGAAAAAAAGCCATCTTATTAATATCAACAGTTGATTTTAAAATACCTTTTGGCTTTTTTGTATCTAACACTATTTCCAAAGGCATTACTCCCTTAAAGTTTTTTTCAAAAAATTTAAGGTCGGTATAAATTTTATCTGTTTTAGGTAAATCATCTACAATAAAAGCAACACTCTTCAATTTAAAAATTCCAATTACTGAAAAAACAAGTACTACTGCAGTTACTGTATAAACAGTTTTTTTATGATGCAGTACCCACCTTTCAATCCTTAATAAAAAAGAAGTAAGCCAGCGGTTGTTTAAATATTTTGTTTGCGAGGGTTTGGGTGCAGGTAAATAACTTAATACCGAAGGCAAAAGAATAAATGAAATAAAAAATATTACCATAATACTTATTCCGGCAACTACACCAAATTCTTTTAAAATGGCACTTTCGGTTAGGGCAAAAACAGCGAAGCCAATTGCAGCAGTTATATTACAAAATAATGTAACCACACCCATTTTACTTACCATATCAACCAGCGCTTTTTCTTTATTGTGATTTAGCAAAAAAGAAGTGTGGTACTTATTAATAAAATAAATACAGTTGGGTATGCCTATCACTACAACCAATGGAGGTATTAAGGCGGTAAGCAGGCTTATTTTATATCCGCATAATTGTAAAATGCCTAAACTCCACACAACGCCAAAAATTACTACAAGTAAAGAAAGTAAAGTTGTGCTTACTGATCTGAAAAAAATCAATAATATTAATGCACTTAAAATCAACGAGCCTATTAAAAAGAACCGCATTTCTTTTTGAAGCCTGTCGGCTACTACCGTTCTTATTAAAGGAAGTCCGCTTAAATGAGTTTCAATTTTTGTTGTTGCTTCAAAAATTGTTGCAGCATTTGTAATTGCTGCAATAACTTTACTTCGGCCGGGGGAGTTAAGCGTTTCTT
>JAYUTC010000294.1:0-24408 GCA_043755395.1 Ferruginibacter sp. | reverse complement strand
ACCTACCAATAAATAATTTTTATTTTTCTCCCTTATTAATGCAGCAGCAGATGCCAGTTCAAAATGAGTTTCTGTATTTACATCAAATATATAAATCACCTCATCCGAATGCTCAATTTTTTCCCTGCTTTTTTCTATCCCTATCAGCTCTATAATGTCTTTACTATCATCCCTTATTCCTGCTGTATCAATTAACCTGAATAAAATTCCGTCAATATTAATTACTTCTTCAATGGTGTCCCTGGTAGTTCCTGCAATTTCGCTCACAATGGCCCTGTTCTCATTTAATAATCTATTTAACAGGGTTGATTTACCTGCATTGGGTTTACCAACAATTGCAACACTTACACCATTCTTTATAACATTCCCTAACTTAAAAGACTGTAATAAGTTCTTTGTAGTTAATCCTGCATTTTCAATTAATTCATAAAATTTTTTTCTGTCGGCAAATTCCACATCTTCCTGGCTAAAATCAAGCTCCAGCTCTATTAATGCAGAAAATTGTATTAACTCTTCCCGCAATTTTTTTAGCACACTGCTAAATCCTCCCCGTATATTATATAATGCTGTTTGCTGAGAGGCTGCGGTATTACTGGCTATTAAATCTGCCACGGCTTCGGCCTGTGTTAAATCTAATTTGCCATTTAAAAAAGCTCTTTGTGTAAACTCTCCTGCCTTAGCCAGCCTGGCCCCCTTTTGTATGCATGCCTGTATTAATTGTTGTTGTATATAATTACTTCCATGACAGCTTACTTCAATTACATCTTCACCCGTATAACTTTTAGGGTTTTTAAACAAAGAAATTACTACCTCATCTATAACAACATTATCTTCTTTTATTAACCCCACATGTACTGTATGAGACAATTGCTTCATTAAATCTTTTGAAGGAAATAATTGACTGATAATTTGAATGGCATTTTTGCCACTTAAACGTATAACACCTATTGCGCCCACACCAGGCGGTGTAGCAATTGCAATAATAGTATCATCCCAGCCCGAAATTTTTTGCGGCATAAGCAAAGATACCCCCTTAAACATTTGAAGTAAAACGATGCAGGTAATTATTTTTTCAATATCTTTTTTTCTGAATCATTCAATTCATCAATAAAGTAATGTTTTATTCCATTAATATTTATTTCATCTAAAAGATCTACAAAATTTTTATAGCTGCTTTCATCGGAGGGTTTTAAGATAATTACCATTTCATCCGAACTGCCTTTTGCTTTTTTAACCGCTGCTTTCTTTTGCAATAGTACCTTTCTTAATCCTTCAACAGTAAAGGAGGTTTCCTTAAGCACAGGATTATTTTCGGGCATTCCTTCGTAATAAATAATTTTATTATCATCAGCCAGCATTGCAGTAAGAACACAGCTTTCACAAACATCTGTGTTCTTAACTGACTCTTTTGGAGATACAATATCCATAACTTTTGGCGTTGCTAATACTGAGGTAAATACAAAGAAAGTAAGCAACAAAAAACCAAGGTCAACCATTGGGGTTAAATCTACACGGGTACTTTTTTTAGGCAGCCGCCTAACAGCTTTGTTTTTTGATGCGTTTGTTTTAGTTTCTAATTCTGCCATAACATTAATTTTAAATACAGATGTCAAATGATTTATTTTCCACACCTATCTACATAAAAAAATCCTTTCAGTTGAATGAAAGGATTTACAATTATAAAAGCTTTGTATCTATTATTGACTTTGTACTAAGAAAGTAATTGGCTGACGGCGATAAGCATTTACATTTCTTCCGTTTTGAATTGCCGGAGTCCAGTTTTTTGTTCTTTTTATAACCCGTTTTGCTTCTTCACAAATTCCAAATCCGGGATCACTTTCACAGGTTATATCGCTTAAACTACCATCTTTACTTACCACAAATTTTACAATTACGGTAAAAGTTCCTTCACCGGCTCCGTTATCTGCAGGCACTTCGGTATTAAGATTTTTCTGCAAATAGCTTCTCCATGCTCCGTCACCGCCAGGGAATCCTGCTTCAACTTCAACCTTTGTAAATATTTTACCTTCATCATCTTCCTTTGGTTTTTCTATAACCTGGGTACCCTTATCTTCTACAGGTGCCTGTACAACCTGATCTTTGTTATCGCTCTCAACTGTTTTGGTACTAATAACCTGATCGTCTTTAATTTCTTCAATTTTTTCCTCAGGCTTAACCTCTTCATCTTTTACAACTTTAGGGGGTGTAAATTTTACCTGGTTAATTTCGGGTGGTGGTGGTGCTTTTGGTGGCGGTGGCGGTGGCACTGGTGGCGGTGGAGCATCTTTCTTTATTTCAGCCATCTGTGCATCCAATACATCCAATGCATCTCCTCCCTTCTTTTGAAATACACTTGCAAAAAGGGTTCCTAAAAAAATCAATAAGGCAAAAGCCGCCGTTAAAAGCAAAGCCTTTGTTAAACGCTTATTGTAAGTTTTTCTTAAGTCATAAGCACCATACTGCTTATTTTTTCCCTCGAAAATAATATCAAGTATATCGGAACTTAAAATTTTATTTATATCCATTGTAAAATGCTTTGTAATTAAGATTCATAAATAATGAAATTCCACAAACTTTATTTTATTCCGTTGGCCTGCTCTGTTAATCTAATTAACTCAGCCTCAGTTTCAGACATTTCCACTTCGGCATAGTGCCCTTGTGGAATTGCATTTATTGCCATTTCATCTAATATATCAATAACGTTTCTAAAAAGAGATTCCTTATCTGCTTTTATAATATACATCAAATCACTTTTAGGTTTACTTCCATCAGGAACTGAATTCCTTTTATCTAAAATAATTTGACGGATTTCTTTATAATTGGAAGTCTTAAATTGTGCAGAAGCTCCCTCTGCTGTTAAAGTACCAAAATAATAGTAAATCTGATCTGCTTTACCCAACAACAAGGTCATAACAGCCGATTCCTTCACTTTCATTTGCTCTTCCGGCTTTTCGTCTTTAGGTTCATTCATTTTCATTACAGTTGGTTTACTCATTGTAGTGGTAAACACAAAAAAGGTAATCAAAAGAAATCCTAAATCCACCATCGGAGTAAGATCTACCCTTGTAGATAATTTTTTAGGTTTTTTGACGCCGGGGCCTTTTTTATGACCGCCACCCGACGAAGTATCCATTTCTGCCATGGTACAATATTTTAATTAGTTAATAATTATTTTTTTTCGCCCTCGGCGGTTACACCTAACTTATTAAGGTTATACAACTCCGATCCCTGTGGAATAGTTTCGCTATTGGTAACTATTCTGAATTTATAAATATCATTTTTCTTTAAGGCAAATTTGACATTTTTAAAAACAGGGTATTTTGCAAGATTATCTCCTTTAATCAGAATCATTTCTTCCAATTCTCTTTGATTGCCTCCCGCATAAGCATTGGTAATGCTTCGTATCCAGTCTACCAACTCATTATTGGCACTATCCTGAATAGGTATGCCTGCCAATTTATCGGCTGGCACAACCTGGTTTAACCCAAGAATACCTTTTATCTGACCTAAAGGCATACCAATAAAACTCATTTTATTAAGTTTGGCTAATTCAATATCTGATAGCCCTAATTGACGGGTTGTATTGATATCTTTTAAAATATCCCTCTTTTTAGTATCATCCCCAAGCAATAAAAAACATTTTCCTTCTTTAGTTATAGTTATAAGGATAGATTTTTCAGGTGCTGCTTTAGACTGAACCGAAGTAGGTGCAACAACTGCAACTGCTTCTGGCGGCTTTTGTTTAGTTGCCAATATAAAAAAGGAAAGCAACAGAAATGCAACATCACACATTGCCGTCATATCTATATTGGTACTCTTCCGCGGTAATTTGGCTCTTCCCATAATTTATTATTTATTAAATCAGATTCAATTATTGATAAAATCCATATGTAATTGTACACTAATTAATATTATTTGTACAGAGATGCAAAACTCTGGGTAAGTGTAAAGCCACTTTCATCAATACCATAAGTAATACCATCAATTTTTGTAGTAAATATATTATAGAAGATAATTGCAAAAGCAGATGTACCAATACCCAACGCAGTATTATACAAAGCCTCGGAAATACCTACTGATAATTTACTTGCAGCATCGCCTCCGCCTTCACCTTCGCCAAGTGCAGAGAAAGAACGGATCATTCCCAATACTGTACCCAAAAGACCTAATAAAGTTGCAACTGATGCAATAGTTGACAAGAATACCAAATTCTTTTCCAGCATAGGTAATTCAAGAGAAGTAGCTTCTTCTACTTCTTTTTGTATTGCCATAACTTTTTGATCAGTAGTTAATTCATTGTTGCTGATCATTTCTTTATAGCGGTGAAGACCTGCTTTCATTACATTACCAACGCTGCCTTTTTGTTTATCACATTCGGCAATTGCAGCTTCAACGTTTTTATTAGCTAAATGATATTGCACTTTACGGATAAAATCGGCATTGTTACCAGTACCATTTGCTTTTCCAATTGTTAAAAAACGCTCAATTACAAAAGTTAACATGGTAAGGAAAGAACCAATTAGAATTGGTACGATAATTCCACCCAGGTACATTTTGTTTAAAGCATTTTTAGGGCCATCGTGAGTTGGCCAGAACCATCCTGTTCCTGGTTTTGTAAAACCTGAAGCGTTACCTAAT
Source organism: Ferruginibacter sp. (assembly GCA_043755395.1). GTDB lineage: Bacteria > Bacteroidota > Bacteroidia > Chitinophagales > Chitinophagaceae > Ferruginibacter. Next base: position 19,770 of record JAYUTC010000294.1, on the reverse strand, counting down.
ATAAATCTCCAGATTATATAACCTGCAATTATACAGACAACCGGGGCTAATAAAGAGATTGCATTACCTGATTTTTTTACCTGCACAGTAGTTGCTGGTTTTACAGATGGTTTTGTTTCTGCCATGACATTCATTTTTTAGTTAGTGAAAATGTTGATTTTAATTTTTGTTTACCAAACTTTGATTGTACAATTCTACTAAAAAATATAATCAAACAATCAATAGTTATACACATTTTTAAATGTGGGGAACGCACAAGTTAATAAAATAATTGAAAGCAACAACCTGCTGAATAATTTTTTTTTATTTTTTTAATACTGATGCCTCTTTTGTCATTTTACATAAAAAAATCGAAATTATCCAGCCGAATTCTAAATTTGCCTCTTATCCCTAAATACTGTTGCTTTATCAGATATTCTATATTTTCGTTTATCAACAGCTTCTCTTTAAATTAAAATTAATCATATGAATTATTGCATTAAAAAAAATTGGATTGTATTTCCTGCATTTTGTTTCGTTTTTTCGGCAACAGCACAGGATAAACCTGCTTTGCCACCAGCTTCCAACGGCATGCCTGCTTTAACATTGCCAAAGCCAGGCCCTAAACCTTATAAGGATGTAATAACAGATAAGGCTAAATCAAGCAAAGGCCTGTTTATGGTGCATAAAGTAGAGGATAAATATTACTTCGAAATCCCACCTAAACTATTTGGCAGAGATATTTTAATTGTAAACAGGATATCCAAATCCTCAATTGAATCACCAAAAACTTTTGGTGGTTATGCAGGAGACCAAATAGGTGAAAATGTAATTCGTTTTGAAAAAGGACCTAATAATAAATTGTTCCTTAAAAATATTTCTTACAGCGTTTTTCCGGATAGTTCCAAACCAATGTTTAAATCTGTTCAAAATAGCAATATCCAGCCCATTGCAATGGCTTTTGATATAAAAGCTATTGCAAGTGATAGTTTGGGTGGAGGTACTGTGATTGATATTACGGATAACATTACCCCCGACAATGAAATTTTTGGTTTTGCAGGCTTTTCTAAATCTTCCTTTCAAGTAGGTAGTTTTCAAAATGATAAATCTTATATAGTATCAGTAAAACCTTATCCAAATAATATTGAAATTAAAACAGTAAAAACATTTTCTAAAAGTGCGGGAGCTGCTTCTTTTCCTGGCTTCCCCCCTTCTGCACCCAGTCAGGCTACTGTTACTTTAGAAATGAATAGTTCCCTGCTGCTATTACCCGAAATACCAATGAAACCAAGATATATGGATAATAGGGTTGGTTATTTTGGAAATAGTTATACAGATTTTGACGCCAACCCTCAAGGCATTAAAACTATTGATATGATTGCCAGGTGGAGATTAGAACCTAAACCTGAAGACATGGAAAAATACAAAAGAGGTGAGTTGGTAGAACCCATCAAACCTATTGTATATTATATTGATCCTACAACGCCATCCAAATGGGTTCCTTTTTTAATGCAGGGTGTTAATGATTGGCAGGTAGCTTTTGAAAAAGCAGGTTTTAAAAACGCGATATTGGCTAAACCTGCTCCTACCAAAGAACAGGACAGTACCTGGAATTTAGAAGATGCCCAAAACAGTGCAATTGTTTATAAGCCTTCCCCTGTTGAAAATGCAAGTGGCCCTTCGGTAACTGATCCACGTAGTGGTGAAATTTTAGAAACCCATATCAATTGGTATCATAACGTTATGAAATTATTGCATGATTGGTACATGATTCAAGCTGCAGCAATTGATCCAAGGGCACGTAAAATGGTTTTTGATGATGATTTGATGGGTCAATTAATTCGATTTGTTAGCAGTCATGAGGTTGGACATACGCTTGGTTTACCACACAATTTTGGCAGCAGTGCTGGTGTGCCGGTCGAGAATCTTCGCAACAAAGCATGGGTAGAAGCAAATGGACATACCCCTAGTATTATGGATTATGCCCGCTTTAATTATGTGGCACAGCCAGAGGACAATATTACAGCTCCGGGTATTTATCCCCGAATTGGTGATTATGATAAATGGTCAATTGAATGGGGGTATAAATTAATACCTGAAGTTTCTACAGCAGAAGCTGAAGTACCCATTTTAGATAAATGGATAGAATCAAAAGCAAATGACAAACGCTTTTATTATGGCCGCCAGGGTCAACCAGATGATCCACGTGATCAAAGTGAATGCATTGGCGATAACGCAATGAAAGCATCTGTATATGGGATTAAAAACCTGCAAAGAATTTTACCCAATCTTATCAACTGGACAAAACAGCCCAATGAAGATTTTAGTGATTTAGATGGTATGTATACCAGTTTGGTAGGACAGTTTCGCAGATACATTGGACACGTATGTTATAATTTTGGAGGTGTATATGAAACATTAAAAAAGAATAACCAGGCTGGTAATGTTTATGAATATGTAAGCAAAGAAACGCAAAAAGAAGCTGCAGACTTTATTAATAAACAGGTTTTTACCACCCCAATATGGCTTATTAATAAAGACGTATCCAGTAAAACCGGTGTAAATGCAACTACCACTATTTTATCGGTGCAGGAAAGTGCCTTAAACAGAATGCTAAGTTTAACTACTATGAACAAAATGCTAAATGCCGAAGCATCTATTGGCAATCAGGCATATACTGTAACGGATTTACTAAGTGATTTAAAGCAAAGTATATTTACAGAGCTTACTTCAAAAAAACCTGTTGATGTTTATAGAAGAAATTTACAAAAATCTTATGTTGAAAGATTAGGAGTCATTATTAATCCCCCAGCCGCTGCAGGTGGTGTTACAATAACATTTGGCAATGCTACCCCGGTATTAGATATTAAAAAATCGGATATTCTATCTAATCTGAAAGGGCATGCACGTGAATTAAAATCTCAGGTAGATGCCGCTGCAGTTTCATCTGCTGATAAAGCAACTAAATATCATTTACAGGATTTAAGTGACCGGTTAAAAAAGATTTTAGATCCTAAATAAATAAAAAAATTATAGTAAATAAAACAGGCGCTTCTTAAAAGAAGTGCCTGTTTTATTTTTATTGAAGGTTGGGAATTATTTCCTTAATATTTATTCATATCGCAAGGCATCAATTGGGTCTAGTTTACTTGCTTTAACTGCAGGATATAAGCCTGCTGCTAAACCTACCAGTGAACAAACGAATATCCCTCCAAATATCCACCCCCAAAGTAAAACCAACCCGGATTTTAAATACATGGCTATAAGATTTCCTAAAAGAATACCTACCACAATACCTGCTACAGCACCTAATAAACTTATTAGAATTGATTCCCACAGAAATTGGTTACGGATATCCTTTTTTGTGCCTCCAAGTGCTTTTATAAGTCCTATTTCTTTTGTACGTTCATTTACTGCTACCAACATAATATTCATCAGTCCAATTGATGATGCCAACAGAGTAATCAATGCAACACCGATTATCCCTTTTTCTAAAAACCCAAGATTATTTAAAAGTGATGCAACAATACTGTCACTTTTATCAATATAAAAATTATTTTCTTCTTTTGTATCTAATTTACGCACTGGCCTTAATGTTCCTTTAGCTTCCCCAATAGCAACATCTATTAAATTAATATCAGATACCATTACAGCAATAACAAAAGAGGAGTTTTGTGTGGTATACAAGCGACGAATATTATTGTATGATGTTATAACAACTTTACCGGTGTTAAAAAAAGCACTTGATCCCTTATCCACCAATATAGCAATTACCCTGTAAGGAATATGATCTACACTTAGTACCCTATCCACTGCTTTGGCTGGATTATCGGGATATAATTTTTCTGCAACACTACTGCCAATTATACAAACATTATGCCCCGACTCTACATCTGATGCAGTTAAATTACGGCCATATTCAATTTCATAGCCGTTCAGCTCAAGGTAGTTTTCATCCCCGCCTAATACATTAATATCAGGGTTTGTTTTTTTTCTTTCATTATTTACAACAATATTACCCGGACCCCTTATTGCCAATCCAACTTTTGCAGGAAAAAAATACCGTTCTTTAAACGCTTTTGCTTCTTCGTAGGTAATTATTTTTCCTTTGTTGGAATTTTTATCTTTTAAGGCAGATTTATTTACTTTTTTTACATCTCTTTGTCCCCCCCCGCCACCAAAACGGATATTTCTATCCTGATACCGAATACTAAATGCATTTGCTCCCATTGTTGAAAAGCTATTGGTAAGACTATTGCTGGCTGCCTTTAAAGAGGTTAAAAACCATATTAAAGCACAAATACCTAAAGCAATAATTGCTACAGTAATTCCTGTTCGTAAACGATGACTGGTAATATTGCGCCAGGATAATTTTACTGTGTCTTTAAAAGTCATTGTCTTAAATTATACCTAAAGTTACCTAGAGAAAAGAGATAGCTGAAAATAATTTTATGAATGGCAGTTTGCATGTAGTCAGGAGTTGGTATTTTAAATTAATATCCAATCCTTTATCTAAAAACAAAATTAGGATGGCAAATTATCCTGCTGATTTTGTATAATAAAATTACAATAGCTTACTAATAATGTAACCAATCAAGTAAAAAGTTAGGATAAACTCCCAAAATAATTATCAGTACAGCCATTATTAAAAGTAAAAATTTATAGGATGGTGTAACATCCCAATCCTGAACTACTACTTCATTACTATCTCTGAAATAAATTGCCTGAATAATTCTGAAATAATAATAAGCACTTATTGCAGCGCATAAAACAGCAAGAATTACCAACCACAAATGATGGCCATCATTTATTGCTGCAAGTAACATGTAAAATTTACTTTGAAAACCCGCAGTTAACGGAATACCAGTAAGTGATAACAAAAAAACGGTTGCTGTAAGTGCCATAACAGGTTGTTTTTTTGCCAGTCCGTTAAATCCATCAATTGTATAATCATTCATTTTAATCAATACAGCAAAAATGCCAATGGTAGCTAAACTATAAGCTGCGGTATATAATACTAAACCTTCTTTAGCTTTTTCATTTAATGCAAACAATGCTAATAACATAAAACCTGCCTGTGCAATACTGGAATAGGCCAGCATTCGTTTTACGCTTTGCTGAAAAACTGCAGTTAGATTACCAATTAATAATGTAGCAGCAGTAATTATTACAATTAGTGTTTGCCATTGTGGTTGTACGGTGCCGAAGGCATTTTCAAACAAACGAACAAAAGCAAAAAAACCAGCCGTTTTAACAATGGTAGCCATAAAAGAAGTAAATACGGTTGGTGCACCGTCATATACATCAGGCGTCCAAAAATGAAAGGGTGCGGCTGACACTTTAAATGACATTGAAATCATCAAGAGCACCAAACCAACAGCTATCATCACAGGCATTTTACCTGCCCCCATATTAATTTTATTAAGAAAAAATGATGCTGATTCATTACCACCATAAATAAAAGCAATCCCCATCAACATTATACCGGTAGAAAATGCCCCCATTAAAAAATACTTTAATGCGGCTTCATTGCTTTTTAAATTACGTTTATCGCTGCCTGTTAAAATGTACAGAGGTATGGAGATAATTTCAATACCAATAAAAAGTAAGAGTAAAGTATTGAATGTTGATATTATGGCAGCACCACATAAAATAAAGAAAATTAAAGCAAAATATTCGGCTACATGCGATCCAACTTTTTCAAAATCACGTCCATTAAGTAAGAAAAACAAAAGGGTACAAACCAGTAAAACCATTATAAATGTAAGATTAAAACTATTAGTATGAAGCATATCCTTCACATCAATCGCAAAAAAGGATTCTTGCCGTAAAAGTTCAGTACCATTAGCAATAATTACAAGTATTAGCCCTGCAATAGCAATATACTTTGGCATGCTTTTATTTTTAATAAATGCCCCGGCCAACATCAATAATACACCCCAGATTGCTGTTAAAATAATTACGTTCATACCACTACCCCCTAAAAGGGAATTATTGTATTTTGTTATTAATGCCCCAATCTTTCAATGAAAGAAAGAGGAAGATTATGTTTTATTATCCTTTACCCAATATTAATACTACTGCATCCTTTGTTAAATTAAAAATTGGCTGTGGAAAAACTCCAATGATAAATATAACCACTACTATTACACTAAGTACTATTTTTTCGTTTAAAGCAATTTCAGTTACGGATACTGTAGTAGAATTGGTCTCGCCATAAAAAACCTTTTGTATCATATTCAAGGTATAAACTGCAGCAAGTATTATACTTAATCCTGCAATAGCTGCAAACCAACTGTTAAAAATAAATAACCCGTTAAACATCATAAACTCTCCAACAAATGCATTTGTTAATGGTAATGCAATATTTGCCAAAGCAATTATCACCAGCATAATGGTAAGAACCGGAGCTTTGTGCGCAATACCACCCAGTTGAGATATTTTTCTTACACCGGTCTGTTTTTCAATTAAATCAATAACAATCCATAGCCCAATAATATTTATACCATGACTAAACATTTGTATCATTACTCCCTGAATTCCTACTTGATTGGAAGAAAATATGGCGGCACACATTAAACCGATATGTGCAATAGATGAATACGCTACTAATCTTTTTAAATCATCTTGTTTTAAAGCCAGTAAACTTGCATAAATCATTCCAAATACGGATAAGCCAATAATAATGGTATCATACTTTTCAACTGCCGCAGGAAATAATGGTAACAACCAGCGTAACACTGCAAATACGCCCATTTTAACCATTAAGCCGCTTAATACCATTGTTACAGCTGTTGGTGCCTGTTCATAAGTATCAGGCTGCCAGGTATGAAATGGGAAAATGGGCATTTTAATAGCAAATGCAATAAAAAACAACCAGAATAACCAAAACTGCTGCGGAAAAGAAAGACGTAAACTATAAAAAACATTTATTGCAAATGAGTGATCCGAAAATGGAGTTGCAGGAGTTTGTAAATACATATAAATAATTCCTACAAGCATTAATAACGAACCTGCAAAAGTATAAACGAAAAATTTAAATGTAGCTTGTATTCTTTTTTCTCCACCCCACCGGCTGCACAGGAAATAAACAGGTATTAATGCCAGTTCCCAAAAGAAATAGAACACTAAAACATCCATGGCTGTAAATACACCCATTAAACCTGCCTGTGTTAATAACATCAACCCATAAAAAGCATTTGCGTTTTTATAAGAACTTCTATAGGTTGCTGCAAAAATTAGTGGAAAAGATATAGCAGTTAATAAAGTTAATAAGTGCCCCATCCCGTCTAAACCTATATTAAAACTGGCTCCTAAATATTTCATCCATACATAACTGTCCTGCAAGCCACTTAATTGTTTATCATTTGCGTAAATCAGGCTGGCAACTGAAATCAGTAAAGTAATAAGTGAAGAAATCAGGGCCATAACTTTTGAACCTTTTTCACTTTTTATAATAAAACACAACAACCCTGCAATCAGGGGTGACCAAATTAATAATTCAGGAAACCGTAATCCAAGAGTTTGCATATTTATAACTTCTAATTACAAAAACAGTTGCACAATAAATAAAATTAAAATTCCAATAACCATTAATAAAACATAAGTTCCCACGTGGCCGTTTTGCAGTAAACGAACCTGCCTGCTTCCATAGTTAACTGCTTTACCCACGCCATTTACAAAACCATCAATCCCTTTTTTCTCCACAACATTATTAAGAAAAGCCGAAACAGATTGTACAGGCTTTACAATAACTGTATTGTAAATTTCATCCACATACCATTTATTTGCCAATATTTTTTTAAACCCAGTGTACTCAGAATCAAATGTATCTACTGCATAATGTTTTTTAGTTAAAAAATATATTACAATCAAACCTGCCAGAGTTCCACCTAATAACATCCATTCTTTAAAAGCTAAATTTACATCAGCATGTTCTGTTATTTTTACAACTGGATTTAAAAAATCACTAAAAAAAGGATGGCCTCCAAATATATGGGGCAATTGAACAAAACCACCAATAACACTCAGCACTGCCAAAATAATTAAAGGAATTGTCATTGCTTTAGGTGATTCATGCAAATGATTTTCCTGTGCAGGGGTACCTCTAAAACTGCCAAAGAAAGTCAGCATCAATAAACGAAACATATAAAAAGCAGTCATTAATGCACCTGCAGCTGCCAGATAAAAATAAAATTTATTATGCTCATAAACGCTTAATAAAATTTCATCTTTTGAAATAAACCCAGATGTAAATGGAAAACCTGCAATTGCTAAAACCCCCATTAAAAATGTAAGATAGGTTATCGGAATTTTTTTTCTTAACCCCCCCATTTTAGAAATATCCTGCTCGCCACTCATGGCATGAATTACACTACCTGCACCTAAAAACAATAATGCTTTAAAAAATGCATGAGTCATTACATGAAACACACCACTACTAAATGCCCCCACACCTAATGCCAAAAACATATAACCCAACTGACTAACAGTAGAATAAGCCAATACTTTTTTTATATCGTTTTGAAAAAGTGCAATTGAAGCTCCCAATAAAGCAGTTGCCAACCCGATTATTGCAATAAACTCCATAGTAAATGGAGCTAATGAATACAATACATTGCTTCGCACTATCATATAGATTCCGGCAGTAACCATAGTGGCAGCATGTATTAATGCAGATACAGGTGTTGGGCCAGCCATTGCATCAGGCAACCAGGTATATAATGGTATCTGTGCGCTTTTACCCATTGCACCAACAAATAACAACATAGTTATTCCTGTTATATCGGAGGTACTTAATTTAGAAACATTGTCAAATACGGTATAAAAATCAACTGAACCTAATGTAGAAACTAACCAAAACACTGCTAACAAAAAACCCAGATCGCCAATACGATTCATAATAAAGGCTTTTTTTGCAGCATTGTTATAGTTGGTATTTTTAAACCAATATCCAATCAGCAAATAAGAACATAAGCCCACCCCTTCCCAGCCAATAAACATAATTACATAGTTGGCCCCCATTACCAACAACAGCATTGAAAAAACAAAGAGGTTTAAATAAGCAAAATATTTTGCATAATCTTTACTGTCTTCCTCATGCATATAGGCAGTTGAATACACATGAATTAGAAAACCAACTCCAGTAATAATTAATAAGAAAACAGCAGATAACTGATCAATTTGTAAATCGAACCCTACTTTAAGTGAGGCAACATTAATAAAATCGAAATAATGAGCAACATGAGTATTCCCGTTTTTTACATTAAAAAAAACGTACAGGCTTAATAAGAAAGAAAATAAAATAACTCCACTTCCAATTATACCTGAAAAATTTTTTGAGAGATGTTTTCGCCCCAATCCATTAATTAAAAAACCAACTAATGGTAAAAATGGTATAAGCCAAACTAATTGTAAAACGTTGTTCATTACCTATTAATTCTTTAACCTGTTTAAAAAATTTACATCTACCGAGTGAATATTTCTATACATCATAACTATAATTGCCAACCCTACAGCTACTTCCGCAGCTGCAACCACCATAATAAAAAATACAAAAATCTGGGCATCACTTACCACCGTAGGCATCGATTTTCCAATAGCCGAAATTGCATGCATTTTTGAGAATGCTACCAATAACAAATTCACTGCATTTAACATAACCTCTATACACATGAATATTATTATAGCATTCCGGCGGGTTAATACCCCTATTATACCAATACAGAACAATGCTACAGCTAATCCTATATACCATTTAATTTCCATAAAAAATATTACTCTTTTTTACTAATTATTACAGCCCCTATAATTGCACTTAAAAACAATACACTGCTTATTTCAAATGGCAATACATAATCATTAAATAAAACTTTGCCCAGGTTTTTAATTAACCCATAATCACCTGTTTGTAATTGAACCGCTCTGCTAACTTCCTGTACATCTTTTAAAGCTGCCATTAAAACTAAAAACAAACTTCCCCCGGAGATTACACCTGCAAACTGCAGCAGTTTATTTTTTTTCGGCTCTGCATTAACGTTTAAATTCATCAGCATTACCACAAATAAAAATAATACCATTATAGCACCGGCATAAACTATAATATTTACTATTGCCAAAAACTGTGCATTCAATAAAATATAATGGCCCGATATTGCAAAAAAAGTTACAATTAAATATAACACACTATGCACAGGATTTTTTCTGGTAATAACCATTAGCGCACTGCCAATTGCCAATACTGATAAAAGAATAAATAAAATTGTTGTAATACTCATTTTAATTAACTGTTTCCTTTTTTACCCTGTTACCCAAAGCTTTATTATATGCATCCGGCTCATTAACGGCATGAGGGATTAATAAATCATTCTTACTATAAATAAATTGCTTACGCTGATAATCTGAAGGTGCAAAAGTTTCACTTAAATAAATTGCATCTTTCGGACAGGCATCTTCACACAAGCCGCAAAAAATACACCGCAACATATTAATTTCGTATTTGGCAGCATATTTTTCTTCGCGGTATAAATTCTCTTCCCCAGCTTTCCTTTCTGCCGCTTCCATTGTTATTGCCTCAGCAGGGCAGGCAACAGCACATAAACCACAAGCTGTACAATTTTCACGCCCTTCTTCATCTCTGTTTAAAACATGCAACCCTCTAAATACAGGACTAAAAGGCCGTTTTTTTTCAGGATAATTTATTGTAGGTTTCTTTTTAAAAATATGCATGAAAGTAATAAACATACCTTTAAAAATTGCAGGAAGATAAATCCGCTCTAAAATACTCATCGGCTTGCGTTCTACCTGTTTTAATCTGTTGGTTAATGCCTGCATAATAAACTATCCTGTTAAGATTATTTAATTATTTGTTTAAAAATAAAATTACCCCTCCTGTTACCAGCATATTTACTAAAGCCAGTGGTATTAATACTTTCCAGCCCAGATTCATTAATTGATCATAACGAAAACGTGGTATCGTCCAGCGAACCCACATAAATAAAAATAAAAACCCAACTACCTTAGCCATCAATGCAATAATGCCTATTAAAGCCGCTATATTAGGTGAAAAATTTGCTTCATTTACAAAAGGGCAATCATAACCACCAAAAAATAAAGTGGCCATTATTACACTGCTAATAAACATATTTATATACTCCGAAAATAAATAAAAGCCCAGTTTCATAGAAGAATATTCGGTATGATAACCTGCAATTAATTCATTTTCCGCTTCTGGTAAATCAAATGGAGTTCGGTTACATTCGGCAAAAGCACAAATCAGAAAAATTAAAAATCCTAATGGCTGATAAACTATATTCCAATTTCCATTTTGCTGTTGTAAAACCATCTCTTTAAGACTAAGGTTTCCGGTAATCATTATTAAGGCTATTAAGGAAATGCCCATTGCCAATTCGTAACTTATAATTTGAGAACCTGCCCTTACACCCCCTAATAACGAGAATTTATTATTACTGGCCCAACTGCCAATCATTATACCATAAACTCCCAAACTTACCACAGCAAAAACATATAGAATACCAACATCCACATTTGCAATTTGTAATGAAATGTCCCTGCCAAAAAAAATTACTTTATCACCCCAGGGAATAACAGCGCTGGTCATTATAGCTGTAAGCATTGCCAATGACGGGCCAAGAATAAATAAAAATTTTGAAGATAAATCCGGAATAATCTCTTCTTTAAAAAATAATTTTAATCCGTCGGCAAATGGCTGTAAAATACCAAAAGGACCTGCACGGTTTGGCCCCCTTCTGTCCTGCAATATAGCAGCCACTTTACGCTCGGCAAATGTAGCGTACATGGCAATTAGTAATGATCCCATTACCACAACGAGAATCAAAACTAATTTTTCTATTATCAAAGCCCAATCAATTGCTAAAAGCATAAATCTATATAATAAAATTTTACTTATTCGGATTTACTTCACTAACCTCATGTATATTCATTAATAATTTTGGTGCCCTTCCACTCATTACTTTTTGTACAGTTTCAGTAGGCTTAACCATATCTAAATAATGTCCTTGTGATATCACTGAATGACGGTTTATTTTAGTTGGCCCTTCAACCAACCAGTCACTGGTTTTCTTTTTATCAAATCGACAGGTATTACAAATCCATCCGGGTTTGCCATCAAAACTCTGTACTTCGCCCCATTCATCTTTTCTTGCCGTTACTCTGTAAACTTCATCTCCTCTTAACCATAATGTTGCTTTACCACAACATTTTGGATTGTCGCAATTACGGTGAGCATCTACTGGCTTTGTAAACCAAACCCTGTTTTTAAAGCGGAATGTTTTATCTGTTAATGCACCTACAGGGCAAACATCAATCATGTTACCACTAAAATCGTTAGTAATTGCTTTTGAAATATAGGTTGAAATTTCTGCATGATCTCCACGGTCTAAAATGCCGTGAACTCTAATATCTGTTAATTGATCGGCAACATAAGTGCAGCGATAACAAAGAATGCACCTTGTCATGTGTAGTTGTATGTAAGGACCAATATCTTCTTTCTCAAATGTACGCCTTGCAAATTCATAGCGGGTTCCCACTTTACCATGCTCATATCCTAAATCCTGCAGATGACACTCGCCAGCCTGATCGCAAATAGGACAATCCAACGGATGATTTAATAATAAAAATTCCACCACTCCTGCCCTTGCATCTTTTACTTTATCACTGGTTATATTTTTAACAATCATACCATCCATAACATTGGTACGGCAACTGGCAACTAATTTTGGCATGGGCCTTGGATCGGCTGATGAACCTGCCGCCACTTCTACCAAACAGGTACGACATTTACCGCCGCTACCTTGTAATTTACTATAGTAACACATTGCAGGCGGTGTAACATCGCCACCAATCTGGCGGGCCGCATTTAAAACGGTAGTACCCGGTGCTACATCAATAGTGATGTTATCGATGGTAACTTTAAATGTTGATGGTGCTTCTTTTTTTATTTCGTCTGGCATTGTTAAAATTCAAAAGTCAAAAATCAAAAGTCAAAAATCAAAATCCTGATTTGTTAGACTTCACAATTATTGAAGCTATGATTTTTGATATTTCATCAGCTTCTTTTATCAATTCATTTATCTTCGATTTCGAAACTTCTATTGTTTCGTTTATTAAGCAAAGCCAATATTTTGTTTCGTTTGCCGATTTCAGTGCTATTGCATAATAATTCTTCCAGTCTTTTTTAGAACTTCCTGATTTACCCTCAACAACATTTGCACCAATTGAAGTAGCACTTCTTAATAACTGATCAAACATTGAATGATATATCCTTTCGTACATACATTCCTTTATAAACAAAATTACTCCTTTTGAAAAGTAAAAACATCTATGACTGATCTTGTAAGGCTTTTCATCTTCATTTAATTCAAAAGTCTCAGTAGTATCATCCATATTTTTGAATTTTTACTTTTGACTTTTAATTTTCCATTACACCGCTGCTGCCACATGAATCGGATCTGCATAATGCGCTAAACCATAATTTGTTTTCAAACATTCATCCGGGTTCAAAACATGCCATTCAAACTCATTTCTAAAATGACGGATAGCTGCTGCAACCGGCCAAGCTGCTGCATCCCCCAACGGACAAATTGTATTGCCTTCAATCTTTCTTTGAATATCCCACAATAAATCTATATCACTAATTTTGCCTTTCCCTTTTTCAATATTTAATAAAATCTTTTCCATCCAGCCAGTTCCTTCCCTGCAAGGACTACATTGTCCGCAGCTTTCATGACGGTAAAATCTTGCTAAAGTATAGGTATGTTTTACAATACATTGGTCTTCATCTAAAACAATAAATCCTCCGCTACCCATCATACTTCCTGTTGCAAATCCTCCATCGCTTAAACTTTCGTAATTCATTAACCGCTTTTCGCCTTTTGCAGTTGTTAATAATAAATTAGCTGGTAAAATAGGAACAGAAGAACCCCCCGGAATACAAGCTTTCAATCTTTTACCATTAGGAATGCCTCCACAATATTCATCGCTGTAAATAAATTCTTCCACACTTATGGTCATATCAATTTCGTAAACACCGGGTTTATTAATATTGCCACAGGCAGAAATTAATTTTGTACCGGTACTTTTTCCCACACCAATTTTTGCATATGCATCTCCTCCATCATTTATTATAGGTACCACTGCAGCAATTGTTTCAACATTATTAACTACAGTAGGCCTTTCCCAAACTCCTTTTACTGCAGGGAATGGTGGCTTAATTCTTGGATTACCTCTTTTACCTTCCAGGCTTTCCAATAAAGCAGTTTCTTCTCCACAGATATAGGCTCCCGCTCCTCTTTGTACATAAATTTCACAATCAAAACCACTGTCTAAAATATTTTTACCCAAAAAACCATTGTTTTTTGATTCGGCAATTGCATGCTCTAAAATATCAACAATCCAGGCATATTCACCACGTATATAAATGTAATTGACATTGCTGCCTAATGCATAAGCAGACACAATCATTCCTTCAATTAATAAGTGTGGAATGAACTCCATCAAGTATCTGTCTTTAAAAGTCCCCGGTTCGCTTTCGTCTGCATTAACCACTAAATGCCTTGGTACTCCTTCTGGCCTGGCAATAAAACTCCACTTCATACCTGTAGGAAAACCAGCCCCACCACGGCCACGTAAACCGCTTAACTTTACCTCATCCACAATTGCATCAGGCAACATTTTAATTGCTTTCTCCACACTGCGATAACCACCTTCACGGCGGTACACTTCGTAAGAACGAATGCCTTCAACATCTGCTTTTTCCAATAATAATTTGACTCCCATAATTACTTATTCAATCAGTATAATCTATTGTTCAGTTTAAAATGTTTTCTATGAGCTATTAATTGTATTGCAATATGATACACAAACAAAGCCATCCATAAATACATTAAATGACTCTTGTCATTCCATCTGTATATTATCAACCCAAAAAAGCAAACTGTAAGTAGGTCTTTAAAAATTAATTCTCCTTTTGTTTGCATCTGATTTTATTATTAATTATTATTTATTATTTACATTTAAAACTGTCTTTAATTATCAGGCTCCAAAGTCTCCCCCGGGGTATTTAGGAGGCCTTCACTGCCTGCCTGGCAAACAACACCCATCGCTTTCCTTTCTTTACCCAAACTTCCAATACTTTTAAATGATGTGTGCTTGTTGTTTCTTTCATGGTTGCAGTAATATCTGCAACAAAACGCACATTAGCCATAGTCCCGTTTATTACTATGCTGATGCTATCTTCTTTGTAAAACTGATAACTGATAAAACCGGTTTCAATATCCTTAATCATATCAGATTTTGTTTCAACCCATCCATTACTGTGCCCATAACTTAATGCCTTATCAGTTTGCTGATTTATAGAAACTGTATTCTTTTTTACCAATGCCTGGTGAAACTCTTTTAATGTTGCTGTTAATTTTTCTTCATCGGTTTGAGCATGAGTGCTTATAAAAATGAATAAAAATAATATGGTCAGTAATTGTTTCATTTTAATTTGCTTTTGCCCTGCATTCTTCAATAATCGCATCCACCTTTTCTTTGGTTAAATGCTCTCTATAATTTTTACCCAATTGCATCAGGGGTGCGTAACCACAAGCTCCCAAACATTCTACTGTTTTTAAGGTAAACATGCCATCAGTTGTTGTTTCACCAACGCCAATGCTTAATTTCTGTTTAATGTATTCAATAATATTATCACTTCCGTTTATCATACAGGGGCCAGTTTGACAAACCTCGAACATATATTTTCCTACAGGCTTTAAATTATACATGCTGTAAAAACTGGCTACTTCATATACTTCAATCGGATCGATATGTAATAAAGTAGCAACATAATCCATTACCGGTACATCCAGCCAGCCGCCAAACTCATCCTGGGCCATGTGTAATACCGGCAGCAAGGCACTTTTCTGTTTGCCCTCGGGGTAATGAGATATTATCTCCGCTACTTTATTTAATTTTTCTTTTGAAAACTCAACATTCATAATTCATAATTTGTTTATGCATCCAATTCACCTGCAATCAAATTTAAACTGCTCATTGTTATCACCGCATCGCTTATCATACCACCTTTAATTAATTCGGGATAGGCCTGATAATAAATAAAACAAGGCCTGCGGAAATGCAGGCGGTAAGGTGTTCTTCCCCCGTCACTTATTAAATAAAAACCAAGTTCCCCATTTGCCCCTTCCACACTGGAATATACTTCTCCAGCAGGAATATCAGTTTCACCCATAATTATCTTAAAATGATAAATCAATGCTTCCATTTTTGTGTAAACATCTTTTTTCTCTGGGAGATAATATGCAGGCACATCGGCATGATAAACCTCTGCTTCAGCTCCTTTAAATTCCTGTACTTTCTGGTACGCCTGTTCGATAATACTCAGGCTTTGCCACATTTCTTCGTTACGCACTAAAAACCTGTCGTAACAATCCCCGGTTTTTCCAACAGGGATAATAAAATCAAAATCCTCATAACTGCTGTATGGCGTATGCACCCTTACATCATAATCTACACCGGCTGCCCTTAAATTTGGACCGGTAAAGCCATAATTCAATGCCCGTTCCGCTGTAATTGGGCCACACCCAACTGTTCTGTCAATAAAAATACGGTTACGGGTAAACAGATTTTCAAACTCTTTTAATTGCTTAGGATATTCCTTTAAGAATTTTTCGAGTTTTTCAAACGCCGTATTTGTGAAATTCCTTTCAAAACCGCCAATACGCCCAATATTAGTAGTAAGACGGGAGCCGCATATTTCTTCATATATTTCATAAATTAGTTCACGAAATTGCATAAGATATAAAAATCCTGAATAAGCACCACTATCAACGCCAACAATAGAATTACAAATCAGGTGATCGCTAATACGTGACAATTCCATTATAATGACACGTAAATAATCAACACGTTTTGGAGTTTGCACACCCAGCAATTTTTCGCAGGTTAAGTGCCAGCCCATATTGTTGATGGGTGATGAACAGTAATTTAACCTGTCGGTAATTGGGGTAATTTGATACAACGGCCTTCTTTCAGCTAATTTTTCAAAAGCTCTGTGTATGTATCCAACTGTAGAAGTGGCTTTTAAAATCCGTTCCCCATCAAGTTCCAACACATTTTGAAACACACCATGAGTTGATGGATGCGTTGGCCCCAGATTAAGCGTAGTGGTTTGTTTTTCTATCGAACCTTCGGGCAGTAAAATATGTTCTGAGTCAGACATTATTTATTTTTTTGTACCTACCAATATTTTATTAATCATCTTCAATAGTAAATATTATTTTGTTATTTAAAGATTGATATTAAATGCTTTAAATAATCACTCCATCACCACATATCATTATTAAACTTTAAAAATGTTCTACTCATAAACTAAAAAGCAATCTCTATAATCTTCCAACAACGCATCCTTTCTCCAAAGTTCCTTTTTAGGGCAAAGGAGTTTTATCTTCCAAACATTTCATCATCTTTATCAATCCTTGTCTGGTCTTCCAAAGGAAATTCTTTTCTCATTGGAAAATAATCCATCTCATCTACATTTAAAATTCTTATCAAATTTGGATGACCTATAAAATTCACCCCGAAAAAATCATAGGTTTCCCTCTCCATAAAATTGGCCGACTGGTATAAGGAAGTTGCAGTATACACATCCGGCTTTTCAATATCAGTAAATACTTTAAATCGTATTCTTACATTATCAATCAAATTATGTAAATGATATACCACTGCCAGTTCTTCTCCTTTTCTTTCGGGATAATGTAAAGCCTGTAAATCTGTTAAAAACTGAAAACGCAATTCTGTATCATCAAATAAAAACTGCATAACCTTAATATTCAAATCTTTGGATGCAGTAAAAGTTAACATGCCATAAGGTTCAACCCATTCGGAAAGCTGGTCGCCAAATTTTTCGTTTAGTTTAAATTTAATTGTATCGTTGCTTAAAGCCATATTTTAATTTCAAATTTTAGACTTGCGATTTTAGACTTTTTTAATCCGAAATTTAAAAACGACAATCCCGATTTATTGAATTCCATATCCTGCAAGAAGTTCTTTATATTGATCACTGTGTCTTCTCCTTAATCCTTCCTGGTTTACCAATTTTTGTATATTCAAAAAGCCATCTAAAATGGCTTCGGGCCTTGGAGGGCAACCCGGCACATATACATCAACCGGAATCACCTGGTCGATGCCCTGTAAAACAGAATAGGTATCAAATATTCCGCCGGATGAGGCACAGGCACCCACTGACAAAACCCAACGGGGTTCTGCCATCTGCAAATAAACCTGACGTAATACAGGGCCCATTTTTTTAGATATGGTGCCCATTACCATCAATAAATCACATTGGCGTGGGGAAAAACCAACTCTTTCACTGCCAAACCTTGCTAAATCATAATGACTTGCCATGGTGGCCATAAATTCTATTCCACAACAGGATGTAGCAAAAGGTAATGGCCAGATAGAATTTTTGCGGGCAAGACTGACAACTTTTTCAAAATTTGTGGCCATAAAACCTTCTCCCATGTATCCCTCAGGGATACCTTCAAATTTTATGTGGTTATTATATTGTACCGGACGACTCATTTTTTA
Source organism: Ferruginibacter sp. (assembly GCA_043755395.1). Taxonomy (GTDB): domain Bacteria; phylum Bacteroidota; class Bacteroidia; order Chitinophagales; family Chitinophagaceae; genus Ferruginibacter. Next base: position 1,164 of record JAYUTC010000294.1, on the reverse strand, counting down.
AATTTATAATTGTTGACCATTATTAAATTCAACCATTCAGGTATATTTATTCGCCATTTTTTTAATCCTCCCAATTCAAGGCTCCTTTTTTAATAATATATATAAACCCGGCAACAAATAATCCTACAAACATAGCAACGGCAATAAATCCATGCCATCCCAATTCTCTAAAATTTACAGCATAGGGATAAAAGAAAATAACTTCCACATCAAACAAAACAAACAAAATGGCAACCAAAAAATATTTTATCGCCATTGGCTGCCTTGCATTACCTTTTATTACTACCCCACTTTCAAAATTCTGGAGTTTATCCGACGTTTTTCTTTTGGGGCCCAAATAGTCAGATAATACCATAATAGTGGTAATTAAACCTGCAGCGAAAATTAATTGCAAAGCAATAGGTAAATAATTGGTAGCATTATTTGAATTAACCACCTGAAGGAAAAAAAACAGCATCCGGATATTATATTAAAAGAATAAATGCAAAAATAAGGCAGCATTTTCAATATTCAATAATATAAACAACAAAAAAACCCGTTACTTTTCCGTAATAGGGTTTTGATTTTTTAAAATTTACTTTTTACTTTTTTTTTATTGCCGGATTTTTATTTCCCCCAGAGGTTGGCTTAGTTCCTTTAGCTGGTTGTGTTGGCGGGGGCGGTGGCTTAGTGCCCACCGCATCAAATTGCTTTTTTATATCCTGCACCTCGGTATCTGCAGGCTCTTTTATTAAATATTTAGCACAAAACTCAGAGGCTCCTTTTTTATCTTTTTGTACATTGTATGAGTATTCGATAAAGTATTTGTAAGCATTCAATAAATGTGTTTTTACTTTAACCGAATCCGTTGCCCACAGAGATTCGCCAATTTCGATCACTTTTTGGTAGCTTGGGGCAGCTAAACCTAATGTTTTACTGGTATCAATTTTACCCTGTGTAACGCCAGTCATATAATAGCCATAAGTTTCGTTGGGATATTTTGAAATATAAATTCCCCAGCCATCTATTGAAGCAATATAATTTCCACCACGGCTGTAGTTATTTGAAGCATTAAACAAATCTGTTTTGGAAGGATTCTTTTTTATTATAATTATCTTTTTATACCAATCGGCGGCATCTATATATTTTTTTTGAGTTTCATAACCTACAGCAACAGATTTTAAC
>JAYUTC010000293.1:0-3619 GCA_043755395.1 Ferruginibacter sp. | reverse complement strand
TCAAACTTGCCGCCTAAAGTCATCAGCCAACTGCTGCTGCTGCCTTTGGTAAACATATCGTGGCGTATCCAGGTATTGGCTTTATTGCCACGGCCATGATCGGTGGTAATTATAAAACTGGTATTATTTTTATAAAAGGGATCTTTATTAACCAGGTACCAAAGTTGAGCAAGATATTGGTCAAACATATGGGCAGCTTGCAGGTAATCATCATACTTTCCACTATGGGCATATTCGTCCGTTTCGCCAAAGCCAATATATACCACTTTTGGATGTTGGGTTTGTATGTATTCTTTTGCCGTTACAAAAGTGAGCATATCGTTACGGGTACTTTGTAAATTATTTACAGCATTTTGCTGAACGCCGTTGACCAGTATTTCTGTAGCGGAAAGCGAATCATGAGCGATGGTTTGGTAACCGCTGTTTAGATAAACCGCACTTTCTTTTTTGTTGAAAATATACTCAATCAAATTCCAGCTTGCAAAGGCGGCTACTTTATTTTTATAAGCTGGTTGCTCATTTAAAAAATCTAATACCGTTTGATTGCTATTGTATTTTTTACTATTTGCAATTACGGCATTATCAGCATAGCCCGTAAAAATTTCGTTGTAGCCTGCATAAGAAAAACGATAAGGATTTGCTACAGAAACTTTGTTATCGTAATTTCTGTTGCCATAAACCGATCCGTTTTTCGCCAATGTTTTCCATACAAAAGGCATCAGCATTTTTCTTCTTTCATCAATATTGTTATGCCAGAATAATTGTTTTAGCAATGCAGTATCTTTTACATAGCGGGGATTATCCATAATGGCAGAATCGGCACCATTAAAAATTTCCTGCCAGCGAAAGCCATCAGTTGTAATAATAAAAATGTTGGGAGATTTTTCCAGCTGAGCCAATATTTGCTTTGAAAACAGGCAAAAAGCCAGAAGAATTACGATTTTCATTTACAGAGGTTTTACAAAGAAACACTCAGTATGTAAACCTGTAGTAAACAGATTATTACCAAATTGTTACAAAATTCTAAATCTACTTTTTATTAACTGATTTTAAAAATTGCAGCGCTTCGGCAGAAAGTTGTGTATTAAATAAGTTATTGTTTAATAAAAATGAAAAGTGTATGCACTGCACATTATAAAAGCTAAAGTCAATATCTTGAATTACCGCATCTCTTTTAAATATATGTATTGAGCCATTGTAACCGCATTTAGAGTTATCTGTATTACCGGCTTCAACATAATCAGCAAGTTTACTGATCTGGCTCTTATCCTTCAGCATTATCATATTAATTACAGTATCAGCAGTTCCATCACCTTTAAAGTAATTGATGGCCACACTATCGGCACCTGTAATCACCTCTTTAATGCCGGTGGGTTTTGTACAGGAAAATAACATTAAAGTCAGCCATGAAATAAAAATGTATTTCATCGTTTTTTTGTAAAGATAAAAAGCCACCCTCAAGAAGAGTGGCTTTTATTTTATTCCTGCAGATAATTTATCCATTTCAGGCCATTGCTTCCATAACCTTAGCTTTTGCTTTTTTAGGCTGAAAAGTATACCAGCAAAGTACTAATAACAAACTGGGTATTTTAGAATCCAAAAAAGACCTTGATTTACTTGATCCACCCGTTATTGCTGCTGGAAAGTTGCAGGTAATGAGTGTTTCACTCATTGTTTCGTTGTATACATTCAGTTCGCCATTATTATTTTCATTAAAAACATAACGGTATTTTTTGTCTTCTATTTCTAAAAATCCTTTTTGGGCACCCGGACTTTCCAACTCTAGTTTACCCATTTTAATTCCATATTCATTCCTGAAAATAGCTTTGGGTGTAAGTAATCCTCTTTTTTCGAAAAAGAAAAGGCGCTTTCCCAGATTACTTGCAATTCTTGCAATACGTGTGGTATTACTAAAGCTGATTACAGCCAATTTTTTATCAGCTTCCCACAATTCAAAAATTTCGTTTGAAGTACCATTGTTTACGCTAACCCATTTCATAAACTTTAGTTTTTTGAGTTTAAGAGGATGTGAAAATAATTTGAAAATGGCTCAATTTGTCAATGTGAAAAAGAATGTGATTTAAATGTGCATAGTAACAGTTTGGTAACATTAATTTAACCCAGGAGTATATAAAAAAAGCACCCGATAAGAATAAGGGGTGCGTTCAAGCATGAGAAAAATTTGCTTATTTGCTTAAGAAAACTTTAGTTAAATTTTGTCCAGCCTTTGTGCCAGGTTGCATCAACACCAGCTGGTGCAATGGCTCCACGGAAAGTAACTACTGAAAAACCATTTAGTTTGGCATCAGTAAAATTAGCACCTGTTGATGCAGGTGATGTTCCAAAAGGACCAAAATCAGGCAGGTTGTAGTTAAACGGGTTTACAAACTTCGCATCATCGTTAGTTGATAAAATAGTGTTACCAAAATAGGGTGTAGTAAACCAGGCTTGTATGGAAGCAGTGGTAGCACCGGTAGGAGCTGATGTACTTGCTGCATAGCCAATTGCGGTACCGCAACCTGCAATAATACAGTTCCTTATTCTTAATGAACTATCGTTAATATTTAAATCAGTAGGGCTGCCCTTAGTTCCATCAATTAAAATACCGGTTGGCCATCCAAGAAAAACAGAATTAAAAATTGATTCTTTAGTATTTCTTCTGATATGTGCACCAGCTAAAAATAAACTACTGCCATTATTTGATAAGGTAGCTTTGGGACCAATGGCAGTTACATTACTGAAAACTGCACTGGTAATGGGAGTAACAGTAGAACCATTGGCATCATTATCACTTTCGAATGCTTCTGATTTAGAAATGTCAGCAATTGATGAATCTCTGATAATTAAACCAAATTGTACTTTACCACTAAAGCCATTGTCAGTATCAAAATCATCATCCTGTGTTTTGTAAGCAATTAAATATTTGCAATTAACTGTACCACCAAACCACTCGTAAGCATCATCTTTTGCATAAGTTACTTGTATGTGATCTATTTGTGTGCCATTACCCACAGCGCCCATGGTTAAACTATTAATTTCTTTATCAGGTAAAAATGCATAACCTGCATATTCAATACGCACATAACTTAAAACGCCACTATTGTCAGCAGCATCGGCGCCGCCAAACAAACCATTACCGTTAGCATCATTAATACCACCTTCAATTTCACCCAGGCCGGCTGTACCATTAAAGCTGTTGTTGGTTGGTGCCTTACCTAATAAAACTATACCAGCCCAATCGCCACTGCGAGGTGCCGATGAGGAATTTGAAGTAAATACAATGGGTTTATCAACAGAACCCTGGGCAACAAGTTTTGAACCTCTTGTTATTACTAAACCACCTACTGTAATAATATCACCTTTAATAGTTGTACCAGCTTCAATGGTCATACTGGAATTATTTGTCATGTAAACCAGGCCTTTTAAAATGTACGTATTAATTGCTTTTAATGTAGTGTCTTTACTTATTTTTCCTTCAAGAATAATGGTCTGTCCGGTTGGTGCACCACCTCCACCAGGATTAGTAACTATAGTAGTAGGTCCATCTACTTCAATTTTTCTGCATCCCGAAACTAAAACTGTGGTAACTAATGCAATGCTTAATAATTTTTTCATGATT
>JAYUTC010000292.1:0-24510 GCA_043755395.1 Ferruginibacter sp. | reverse complement strand
ATAATTTTGATATTGGTACTGCTGGTGGCACAAATACAGGATTAACCTCCTTAACTGATAACAGTGGCAGTGGTAATACAGGTACTTTAACTAATTTTGCACTTACAGGAGCTACCAGCAATTGGGTTGAAAGCTATGCAATGGTGGTGGCAACTGCAATAACACCTATCAATAATTACGGAACCAGTTTTGCTGCTAAATGGACAGCACCTGTAATTGGAATTGTAAATAATTACATTTTATGTGTTTCCACAACTGCAGATTTCTTAAGTCCTGTTGCGGGCTCTCCATTTACAATTGCATTTGGTACAAACCTATATACAGTTACTGGTTTAGCATTAAGTACAACCTATTATTACAGGGTTGAGTGTGATAAAACTTCTGTTACAGGGCAAGGTGCTAATTCAAATACTATTAGTATTCTCACTAGTTCAATATTGCCAGTAAATTCACTCCTTTTTAATGTAAGTAAAACTTCAGGGGCTAATTTGCTCCAATGGTCAACTGCTTCAGAACAAAACACCAGTTATTTTGAAATTCAACGGAGTGAATCAGCAACTAATTTTACCACAATAACAAGAATTAATGCTGCAGGAATAAGTACTGGTTTAAAAACCTATCAGTACTCAGACAATCTTTCTGTATCACAGGCTCCTGTTTACTATTACCGTTTAAAATTGGTAGATGCTGATGGTAATTTTAAATACAGCCCTTTAGTTTTGGTTAAGCGTAATAAAGGCACAGATATAACAGTGTATCCTAATCCAGCACAGGACAAATTTGTAATAAATGTAACTGATAAGAACTTATTTAACACCAATGCTTTTTTAAGTGATGTAAATGGTCGTTTATTACAAAGAATAGCCATAACACAAACCACAACAGAGGTAAATATAAGCAGTTATTCAAAAGGTATTTATTTATTAAAGTTGGCAAATGGCGAAATTACAAAACTGATAAAAGAATAGATTATATATAATTACAAAAAAACCCTGACCTGAATATGGTCGGGGTTTTTTTATAAAAATAGATTTGAAAGTTGGTATTATCAGGTTAAAATATTACTGTAAATTTGCCTGATATTCAAAGTTTTATTTATGATTACAGAAAAAGTACATTGTTTAATTATTGGCTCCGGACCTGCAGGATACACTGCAGCAATTTATGCATCAAGGGCTGGGTTAATTCCGGTTTTATATCAGGGTATTCAACCCGGAGGACAATTAACTATTACTACCGAAGTAGAAAATTATCCCGGTTACCCTGATGGTATACAAGGACCGGAAATGATGGTACTTTTTGAAAACCAGGCTAAACGAATGGGGGCAGATATCCGTTATGGATTGGCCACAAAAGTTGATTTTTCTGTACGGCCATTAAAGGTGGAAGTTGATGAAGAAAAGTGGATAGAAGCTGATTCCGTTATCATTTCAACCGGGGCAAGTGCCAAATGGTTGGGAATGGAAAGTGAGCAACGTTTAAATGGTTATGGTGTAAGTGCCTGTGCTGTTTGTGATGGATTTTTCTTTAAAGGAAAAGAAGTATCAATTGTTGGAGCTGGCGATACGGCTGCTGAAGAAGCTTTATACCTTTCTAAGATTTGTTCTGTTGTTCACATGATAGTGCGTAGGGGAGAAATGCGGGCCAGCAAAGTAATGCAGGAAAGAGTTATAAAAACACCCAATATTATAATGTATTGGAATAGCGAAACTGATGAAATTTTAGGTGATAAAAAAGTAGAAGCTGTTCGTATAAAAAATAATCAAACAGGAGAGAAGCAAGAGGTTGCAGTTAGTGCTTTTTTTGTTGCTATTGGCCACCAACCCAACAGCGATATATTTAAAAACTGGCTGGATATGGATGATGCAGGGTATATAAAAACAGTTCCGGGTACTTCCAAAACGAATATTGAAGGTGTTTTTGCCAGCGGGGATGTTCAGGATAAAATTTACCGACAAGCAGTAACTGCTGCCGGAAGTGGTTGTATGGCTGCATTGGATGCCGAGAGATATCTAAGTGAAAAGGGACTACATTAATGATAAATTAATAATTTTAACCAGTTAGTTATTTTAACTTTCAAAATTATTTAATTATCTATTATTATTTATTAAAATGTTTACTATTCATCTTACAAACTTATTTTTCTTTTCTTTTCATGGCATTCATGAAGAAGAGAGGATTTTGGGGAATGAATATGAATTAAATGTTGATATTGAATTTTTAGAAAAAGAACAAGTTAATAATTTGAACCAAACAATTGACTATGTGAAAGTTTTTGAAATTATAAAACAACGGATGAGTATACCTACAGCCCTTTTAGAAACTGTGGCACAGGATTTAACACAAGAAATTTATACATTTGATAATAAGATTTCATTAATTAACATCAGTATTAAAAAATCACATCCTCCAATTGCCGGTTTTAAGGGTACAGTAGGTATTAGTTATAAAAAAGTTTTTTAGAATGAAATCGTTCTTAGTTTCTCTTATTTTAATCCCTGTTTTTTTTACATCTGCAGCACAAAATATTGATGCATTAATTAAGGAGGCAGACAGGCTGGAAGCTTTACCAAATGAACAAGCTGCATTATCAAAATTTAAAGAAGCCTTACAACTTAAACCAAGCAATTTACATGCGTTGAGTAAAAGCAGTGAATTATGCAGCCGTATTGGTCAGCGGCAAAATAATACAGCACTGCGTGATGATTATTATAATGCTGCAATAATATATGCAACTGCTGCATTAAAGATTGATTCTACTAATTCTGATGCTAATACATCAATGGCTATAATGTTAGGAAGAAGTACTTTAACAAAATCAGGAAAAGAAAAAGTTATTTTAGCAAAAGATTTAAAAAAATATGTTGAAGCGGCCATTAAAAGCAACCCTTTAAATTTTTTAGCCTGGCATGTACTTGGGCGTTGGCATTATGAAATTAGCAATCTTAACTTCATTGAAAAAGCGGCAGTAAATATATTTTATGGAGGTTTTCCACCCTCTTCTTTAAAAGAGGCAATAACCGCATTTGAAAAAGCAAAAGCCCTTTCGCCTGATTTTATTTTAAATTATTTTGAATTGGCAAAAGCCTATTATCGCAATAATCAAAAAAGTAAGGCGCAAGCCTTACTTACCCAAATGATGCTTATCCCTAACCATACAGAAGATGACCCTTCACTGAAAGAGAAAGGGAAAAAAATGTTAAATGAATTGAAATAGATTCCGTTTATCAATACTTTTTTATCTGTATGGTTGTTTTGTTTATCTTCATAGCATAAAACTATACAAATGCAAAAACTTATTCTTTCTATTACATTATTACTTTCTTTTAGTTTTTTGTCTATTGCTCAAAATGATGAAAAAATTGAAACAAAATATGATCCTCATGCATTGTTTTCACCATTATTCTATCCAGTTGGTGCAACTGTTAGCAGATCAGCAACAGGTGAACCAAATGTGGGTTACTGGCAAAATAAAGTTGATTACCAAATTAATGCTTCGTTAAATGAAATTTCGCATGAAATAACCGGTAGCGTTATTATCACTTATAAAAATAACAGCCCTCTTTCTTTACCGTTTTTGTGGTTGCAATTAGACCAGAATTTATTTAATAAAGAAAGCCGTGGGCAAGCCCGTATGCCACTTGGAAGCCGCAGTCGCTATGGAGATAGTAAAAGTGATTTTAATGGGGGCTATAAAATTACCTCTGTAAAAAATTTAAATGATAACAGTGTTGCAAAATATTTAATTACAGATACAAGAATGCAAATACAATTGCAAAAAGCATTAAAACCTGGTGGGGATATAATTAAAATTAAAATTGATTTTTCATTTTTATTGCCACAATACGGGGCTGACAGATGTGGGATATTAAAAACAAAGAATGGTGATATTTTCACTGTGGCACAATGGTATCCAAGGATGTGTGTGTTTGATGATGTGCGAGGATGGAATACTGATCCTTATCTTGGGCCAAGTGAATTTTATTTAGAATATGGCGATTTTGAAGTTGCACTTACTGCACCCGCCAGCCATATTGTTGTATGTAGCGGAGAATTACAAAATGCTTCGGAAGTATTAACAGCCATACAACTTAAAAGGATGGACGAAGCAAAAAAAAGCGATAAGACAGTCTTTTTAAGAACGGAGAGTGAAGTTACCGATGAAACATCAAGACCAAAAGCAACTTCATTAACATGGAAATATAAAATTATCAATGCAAGAGATGTAGCATGGGCTTCTTCTAAAAGTTTTATTTGGGATGCTGCTAAAATAAATTTGCCAAGTGGTAAAAAATCTTTGGCAATGAGTGTTTACCCTGTAGAAAGTAATGGTCAAAAATCATGGAGCAGGGCAACAGAATATACTAAAGGCAGTATTGAAAATTATAGTAAACGCTGGTATGAATATCCATATCCTGTAGCAACTAATGTGGCCAGCAATGTTGGTGGAATGGAATATCCCGGAATTGTTTTTTGTGGAAGCAGGGCAGAGACTAGTGGGTTATTTGGTGTAACTGATCATGAATTTGGGCATACCTGGTTTCCAATGATTGTAGGAAGTAATGAACGCAGATATGGATGGATGGATGAAGGCTTCAATACATTTATCAATTCTTTGGCTGATGATGATTTTAATAGTGGGGAATATAAAAATCCAACAACACGTATGGAAAGAATGGCAGGATTTATGTTTGGAGAAAGAACAGAACCTATTTTATTAACACCTGATGCAATGAAGGAAGGTAATATTAGTCTTGCTCTTTATATGAAACCGGGGTACGGGTTAGAGCTGCTGCGTAATGAAATATTAGGACCAGAAAGATTTGATTATGCCTTTAAAAATTATATAAGTAACTGGGCTTTTAAACATCCTACTCCATGGGATTTTTTTAGAACAATGGAAAATGCGGCAGGAGAGGATTTAGCCTGGTTTTGGAAAGCATGGTTTATAGAAAATTACCGTTTAGACCAATCTATTGTTTCTGTAAGGTATGAGAAAGATATTGTTGCAAATGGGGCAATTGTAACTATAGCTAATTTAAGAGAAATGGCTATGCCTGTAAATATTTCTTATGAAACCAAAAGTGGAGTAAAAGGAACTTTAAAATTACCGGTTGAAGTATGGAATAATACAGCAGTTTGGAAAATTAAATTACCCACTACAGAAGAAATAAAGCAGGTTGAAATTGATGCCGAAAAAGTTTTCCCGGATATAAATTTTACTAATAACATTTGGAAAGCCAATTGACAAATAATTTTAAGTTAGTTATCTTACCTAAAGATGATTTCACTATTTAAAGTTTTATATGAAATACAAACATGTTTTTCTTATTTGGTTATTGGCCGATGTTTTTTTAGCATCAGGAGTGTTATGTTTTTTTTTATATGACATGTTTAACGGAAGTAATACAAATGATTTAGGGATGTTTCTTTTAGTTATAGCCTATGGTATTAGTATTTCGTTGCCTTCGTTATTAGCAATGCTGCTCTTTCATTTTATTTTTACAAAAAAAGCACCAAATACTTTAAACTACGCAAAGCCATATATTGCCTTAATCATTTGTATTAATGTTTTATATTTACTAATTGGCCAGTATGTTTTTGGAATGACAGGGGAATTTAAATATTTTTATATTGGCACAACTTTAGCCGGACTTTTGGCATTTTATTTAATTGATAAAAAAATAAAAAAAACTGTGATTAAATTAACATAAAAATTAAAATTATTTTCTTTGATAAAGATTTAATAAATAAAATGAAAAAAATTATAACTTTATTTTTAGTACTTTTTTTTATTACTAATCTGCAGGCACAACTCAATTCGAAAAAGGAAATTAAAAGGCAAAATATTCTTATTATTGTTTCTGATGATCATGCATTTCAGGCCATCAGTGCCTATGGAAGTAAACTGGCAAATACTCCTCAAATTGACAGGATAGCAAAAGAAGGGGCCCTTTTTACAAGGGCCTATGTTACCAATTCTATTTGTGGGCCCAGCAGGGCGGTTATCCTTACCGGGAAGTACAGTCATAAAAATGGTTTTAAAGATAATGATAAATCGGTTTTTGATGGTAGTCAGCAAACATTTGTAAAACTATTACAACAGGCAGGATACCAAACTGCGTGGATAGGTAAATGGCACCTTACAAGTATACCACAGGGATTTAATTTTTGGCAAATTTTACCCGGACAGGGGGAATATTACAATCCTGATTTTATTTCTATGGATGGCAAACGGCATAAATATGAAGGATACGTTTCCAATTTGATTGAAGACTTTTCGGAAGACTGGTTAAACAAAAGGGATAGTTCTAAACCTTTTTGTCTGATAATTGGGCATAAGGCAGTGCATCGCACCTGGATGCCCGATTTAATTGACCTTGGCAGGTATGATAAAGTTACATTTCCATTACCGGCTAATTTTTACGATAACTATAAAAATAGGAATGCTGCTGCCGTTCAGGACATGACCATTTCAAAAACAATGCTGATGGGCTATGACCTGAAAATGAAAATGAATGACAGTGCGAAACTGGGATTTGCAAGATTAAATTCTGCACAGCGCAAAGTAATTGAACCGTACTACCAAAAAATTGAAGACGATATTAAGGCCCGGAATTTATCAGGGAATGCACTTACCGAATGGAAATTTCAACGATACATGAAAGATTATCTGAATACAGCACAATCTATTGATCGAAATGTAGGCCGCACCCTGGATTATTTGGATAAACATAATCTGAAAGAAAATACCATTGTTATTTATATGTCGGATCAGGGATTTTATTTGGGCGAACATGGATGGTTTGATAAACGATGGATGTACGAAGAATCATTTAGAACACCAATGATGGTGCGCTACCCGGGTATTATAAAACCTGGAACTATTAATAACCAAATGGTGATGAACCTGGATATTGCCCCCACCATGCTGGATGTAGCAGGCGTAAATATTCCAATAGAAATACAGGGAAAATCAATGAAGCCTTTATTTACTAATAAAAAAGCAGCCTGGCGAAATGAATTGTATTATCATTATTATGAAGCTACAACTCATAATGTTTCCCCACATTTCGGAATCAAAACAAACCCATATAAATTGATTCGTTTGTATGAAAAAATAACCGGGTGGGAATTATATGATCTTTCAAAAGATCCTCATGAAATGAATAATATCTATGGAAAAAAGGGTTATCAGAAAATTACTTCCCGGCTTAAGGTACAACTCAATAAGCTGATAGACCAATATGATGACAAGGAGGCGAAACAAATATTAACAGAAGAGGGTAAATAGCTAACAAATAAGTCACCAAGAAAATGAAAATATTTATATCAACTGCTCTGCTTTTAGTTTGCTTTATTACAAATGCACAGCAAAAAACCGGCAATAAAAAATGGATACAACTCTTTAATGGAAGTGACCTGAAAGACTGGACCATTAAAATAAAAGACCATCCGGTGAATGAAAATTTTGGCAATACCTTTCGGGTAGATAAGGGGGTAATAAAGGTAAGTTATGATCAGTATGGGGGTGTTTTTAAAGAACAGTTTGGCCATATCTTTTACAAACAAAAATTTTCGGCCTACCTGTTGGTTGTGGAATATCGGTTTACGGGTGATCAGATTAAAGACGGTCCTGGTTGGGCTTTTCGCAACAGTGGCCTGATGTTGCATGGGGAATCACCGGAAAGTATGTCATTAGAACAGGATTTTCCTATTTCGCTTGAAGCGCAATTGTTGGGGGGTAATGGCAAAGATGAAAGATCAACCCTTAATCTTTGCTCGCCGGGAACCAATGTAATGATGAATGGAAAATTATTTACACCGCATTGTGTAAACTCAACTTCTAAAACCTATCATGGTGACCAATGGGTAACAGCAGAAGTATTAGTTTTAAGAGATTCTGTTATCAAACATATCGTACAGGGTGATACTGTATTGGTGTATGAAAAGCCTCAATATGATGGCAACGACAGATGGGTAAAGCAAGCGGGGTTGGAGGGAGGTAAACTTATTGGCGAAGGAACTATTTCATTACAAAGTGAAAGTCACCCTGTTGAATTTAGGAAGGTTGAATTATTTAACCTGGAAAAGTATATGGACAACCCCAAAAAACTTAGGCGCATATTGAATGAACTTAGTGCCCGGAAAAATTAACTAAACTGCCCTGAAAATTATCCTTTTTGAAACTGATGTGTACTTAAATGTATTTAAGGATGATCAAATATTTTTAATTTAAACAATCTTTTGTATATCTCTATAGCAAATTATTGTTCTGATTTCAACAACAACATTTAATATTGGTATAATTTATTTAAACCAAATGAATAAAACAACCTTAAATCATTTTACTATTCAGGCATTATTTATTGTTATATTATTACTGTGTGCCCAATTAATAATTGCCCAAAAAACCAAAGTAAAAAGCCTTTTTAAAAAGCGCCCCAATATAATATACATTTATGCTGATGATTTAGGTTATGGTGAATTGGGTTGCTATGGGCAACAAAAAATAAAAACACCCAATCTGGATAAAATTGCTGATGAGGGTATAAAATTTACACAACATTATACTGCCGCACCTGTTTGTGCACCTGCCAGATGTATGCTGATGACGGGAAAGCATAGTGGCCATTCCTATATCCGGGGTAATTATGAATTAGGTGGATTTGAAGATGAAAAGGAAGGTGGACAAATGCCATTGCCCGAAGGAACTTTTACTATTGCAAAGTTGATGAAACAGGCAGGTTATACTACCGGGGCTATTGGTAAATGGGGATTGGGCATGGCTAACACTTCGGGGGATCCCAACAAACAGGGCTTTGATTATTTTTATGGATACCTTGATCAAAAACAGGCACATAATTTTTATCCAACACATTTATGGGAAAATGGGAGATGGGATTCATTGGATAACCCTTTTATACAGGTACACAGGCCATTGCCAATAGATGCTCCCGATTCTGCTTTTAATTATTTCAAAGGCAAGGACTATTCTCTTACCAAAATGGCAGAAAAAACTTTTACATTTATTAAAAACAATAAAAACAAACCTTTCTTTTTGTATTTACCTTTTACAGGTCCGCATGTATCTCTGCAAGCACCTGATGAAGCTGTAAAAGAGTATATAGGTAAATTTGAAGAACTACCTTACCGCGGCGAAAGAGGTTATGCATCTACCCTTTATCCAAAATCTACTTATGCTGCAATGATTACTTATATGGATAAACAGGTTGGCCGCATTATGACTTTGTTAAAAGAACTTGGGTTGGATGAAAATACCATCGTTATGTTTTCCAGCGATAATGGATCAACTTTTGATGTGGGGGGTGTGGATACCAAATTTTTTAATAGTGTGGGGGGATTACGGGGGTTAAAGCAAGATCTTTATGAAGGAGGTATTCGTGAACCCTTTATTGCACGGTGGCCTGGAAAAATTTCTGCCGGTAAAATATCTAATCATATTTCAATTCAATATGATTTAATGGCAACCTTGTCAGAAATAACGGGAGTGAAAGTTTTGATTAATGATGGGGTTTCGTTTTTACCCACGCTATTGGGTAATGATAAATTTCAACAAAAACACGACTATCTCTATTTTGAATTTCCTGAAAAAAGTGGCCAGGTTGCTATTAGAATGGGTAATTGGAAAGGGGTAAAAAGTAATATGAAAAAGAACAAAAATGCACAGTGGGAAATATATAATCTTGAAACTGATGTAAACGAAACTACGGATATTGCTGCCAACCACCCCGAGCTTGCAAAGCAATTTGAAGCGATTCTTAAAAAAGAACATCAGTCATCACACATTAAAGAATGGGAATTTATTGACCCAAAATTTGGGAAAGACTGATTCATTTCAATTTACTATTTAAAGAAATGACATGTATTAAACTCCTTGTAATTATTAGCCCATAAAAATTCATCATGTAGTTGATGATATTAAAATTATCATCTACAAAATTTTATTTGCACCTGTACTATTGGCTAAATTATTTACCGATCATTAAATTTATTAAATGCAATTTAAAATCCTTTAAAGCGCTAAAGGTATTACCTAAATATCAAGTAAAACCTAGCTGATTCAACCATTTGTATATATAAAATATTGTTTCTTTTTTTAAAAGACTAAGACTTAACTTTATCAAACATATAAAAGTCAAATGAAGCTAAAATTTATATTTGTTATTTTACTGGTTGTTTGCAGTATTACCATTTTTATTTCGTGTTTTAATAAAACCGGTAAAGAGAAAAATAATTTACCTCAAACTGTCAGTTATAATTTTCATATACGTCCCATACTTTCTGATAAATGTTTTAAATGCCATGGTCCAGATGCAAATAAAAGAGAAGCTCATTTAAGATTGGATATTGCCGACAGTGCGTATGCCCCGCTTTTAGAAACCAAGGGAGCTTTTGCAATTATACCGGGTAAGCCCGAAGAATCAGAATTGTATAAAAGAATTTCTTCTGATGATACTTCCTATATGATGCCGGCACCTAAAGGGCATTTAGGTGTACTTACTCCATTTGAAATTGCCTTGTTTAAAAAATGGATTCAACAAGGGGCTAAATACGAAACTCATTGGGCTTTTATTTCTCCCAAAAAACAAGCACTTCCAAAAGTTGATAATAAGAACTGGGTTAAAAATGAGATAGATTATTTTATAGAAAGTAAACTTGCAGAAAAAGGGTTAGCACCTAATGAAGAAGCAGACAAAGAACGGTTAGTTAAAAGATTGTCATTAGATATAACAGGATTGCCTCCATCATTACAGATGATGGATAATTTATTAAATGATAAAGCTGCCAATGCTTATGAAAAGATAGTTGATGAATTATTGAGTACACCGCAATATGGCGAAAAAATGGCAGTACATTGGCTTGATGTAGCAAGGTATGCCGACAGTTATGGATACCAGGATGATAATATAAGAACTCAATGGCCCTGGAGAGACTGGGTGATTCATGCATTTAATAAAAATATTTCTTACGATCAATTTATTACCTGGCAAATAGCGGGTGATATGTTGCCTGGTGCCACCAAGGAACAAATTTTGGCAACAGGTTTTTTTCGCAATCACAAATACACAGAGGAAGGTGGGGTAATACCTGAAGAATACCGCATTGAGTATTTAATTGATAAAACAAAAACTTATGGTAAAGGGATACAGGGAATTACTATTGAATGTGCCCAATGTCACGATCATAAATACGACCCATTTAAACAAAAAGACTATTATTCCTTATTGGCTTTTTTTAATAATACAATGGAAAAAGGATATGAAGGCGATGTAAGTATTTCGAAGCCGGCAAAATACCCCATTCTTAATATTAGTGACGGAGATATAAAGAATGTTTTATCCTTTATCAATAAAAAAGATACCGGAACGATGACTGTTTCAGTTTTAGCTGAAGATACTTTACGTAAAACATATTTACTTAGCCGTGGTGTTTATGATAAACCAACTGACGAAGTTATGGCTTCGGCTATTCCTGCAGTGATGAAATTTGATGAAAATAAATTTCCACGCAATAGAATTGGGTTAGCTAAATGGACAACAGATAAACAAAATCCATTAACAGCCAGAGTTTTTGTAAATCAAATATGGCAGGAATTTTTTGGAAGAGGAATTGTAAAAACTTCCGGCGATTTTGGGATGCAGGGCGAATTGCCAACCCATCCTGAATTACTTGACTGGCTGGCAGTGGATTTTATGGAGAACGGTTGGAATATTAAACGTTTGGTAAAGCAGATAGTAATGTCAGCTACTTATCGGCAATCAGTTAAAACAACTGATGAAAAACAAAAGAAAGACCCTGATAACATCTATTTATCCAGAGGCCCCAGAAACCGTTTGTCGGCTGAATATGTAAGAGATGTAATTTTAAGCAGTAGTGGTTTATTGATAAAAACAATTGGTGGCCCCAGTGTAAAGCCATATCAACCTAAAGGCTTGTGGGAAAGTGCTACCTCGGGCAGAGGAGTGCTTGCAAGCTATAAACAGGATAAAGGAGCAGACTTATACCGTAGAGGGATGTATACTTTTATCAAATTAACCATTCCTCCACCGGGTATGATATTATTTGATGCAAGCAACAGGGATCAGTGTGAAGTAAAGCGTTCAAAAACAAATACCCCTTTGCAGGCGTTAATTATGATGAATGACCCTACGGTACTGGAAGCTTCAAGGGTATTGGCACAACAGTTAATGAGTGAGCAATCTTCTGCAGAACAAAAAATACAAAAAGCATTTCGTTTAATTATTTGCCGTAAGGTTGGAGTAAAAGAAGAAAAAATTCTTGCATCATACTATAATGATCAATTGCAATTATTTCAGCAAAATAAACTGGATGCAAAAAAAACTATAAAAGTGGGAGAGTATGCAATTAAAGAAACAGGAGACATAAATACTTTTGCTGCTCTTATGAAAACCATTAATACCATTTATAATATGGAAGAGGCCATTACAAAAAGTTGACCATGAATAAAGAAATTTTAGAACACAGCCTTAATTTTAACCGACGCAAGTTTTTATCAAAGCTGAGTTTGGGTATTGGCAGTGTGGCATTAGGTTCATTATTAATTCCAGATTTATTCAGCAGCAGCACTGATGAAGAAATGCTGATGGCTGGACTTCCTCATTTTGCTCCAAAAGCTAAACGAGTTATTTATTTATTTCAGAATGGGGCTCCCTCACAACTGGATTTGTTTGACTATAAGCCCAAGTTGCAGGAAATGTTTGGCCAGGATCTTCCTGCGTCTATACGAATGGGACAGCGCTTAACAGGCATGACGGCAAACCAGACAAAGTTTCCCCTGGCAGGTACTGTTTTTAATTTTAAGCAACACGGAAAGGCAGGTGCATGGTTTAGTGAACTGTTGCCTCATACGGCATCCATAGCAGATGATTTGTGTGTAATAAAAACAATTTTTACCGAAGCAATTAATCATGATCCTGCTTTAACTTTTTTTCAAACAGGGGCACAGGTAGGTAACCGTCCCAGTATGGGTTCATGGCTGAGTTATGGTTTGGGAAGTGAGAATAAAAATTTACCGGCATTTTGCGTATTACTTTCAAAGGGAAGAGGCAATGGGCAAGGAGTGTATTCAAAATTATGGACTAATGGATTTTTAGATTCTATTCACCAGGGTGTTCAATTCAGTAGTGGCGAAAATCCTGTGTTATATCTAAACAACCATGAAAGTGTAACCAAAGACGATAGAAGAAAAATGCTGGATAAGGTCAATGAATTAAATGAAGAATCATACAGAGAATTTGGTGATCCCGAGATTAATACAAAAATTAAGCAGTATGAAATGGCCTATAGAATGCAAACAGCTGTACCCGAAATAACAGACATGAGCAAAGAGCCTGAAAGTATTATTAAATTATATGGCCCCGAATGTTTAATACCGGGTACTTATGCAGCTAACTGTTTACTTGCACGTAAACTTTCTGAAAATGGTGTTCGTTTTGTGCAATTATATCACCAGGGATGGGACGGGCATAATAATTTGCCCGGTGAAATTCGTAATCAATGCCAGGATGTTGATCAGGCAAGTGCCGCCTTAATTACAGACTTAAAACAACGTGGACTGTTAGACGAAACTTTGGTAATATGGGGTGGCGAGTTTGGCAGAACCAATTATTGCCAGGGAGCTTTAACAAAAGATAATTATGGAAGAGATCATCATCCAAGATGCTTTTCCATTTGGATGGCAGGCGGTGGAGTAAAACCAGGTGTGTATGGCGAAACAGACGAGTTTGGTTATAATATTGCCAAAGATCCTGTACATGTGCACGATTTTCATGCAACCGTTTTAAACCTAATGGGCTTAAATCATGAGCAACTTACATTTAAACACCTGGGCAGGCGTTACCGTTTAACAGACGTTTCGGGAGAAGTTGTAAAAGGTTTGATTGCATAACCCTGATCTCTTTATTTGATTTATAATTATGAACCGGAGAAAATTTATTCAGCAAACATCTATTGTTACCTCAGGTTTAGCCTGTATGCCTTCATTGCTGGGTGCTGTACAAAAAGAAGAAATTATTTTTGGGCATAACAATAAACGTTACCGGATAGATACCAAATGGGGAGTTCTTGATTTTAACCGGTATCCCGTAAAAGACTGTCATGAAATGGTACAGGATAGTAAGGGAAGAATCATACTGCTGACCAATGAAATAAAAAACAATGTTATTATTTACGATAGGAAAGGGAAATTGATTTCAACATGGGGTAGCGAATATCCTGGAGCACATGGGTTAACATTGTTCAATGAAAATGGGGAGGAAGTTTTATTTATTTGTGATAATAACCGCCATCAGGTAATTAAAACAACTTTAGAAGGCAGAGTACTGCTAACACTTGATTATCCAAAAGAAACCGGTGAATATACCAAAGCAGATGAATATGTGCCTACCGAAACCACCATTGCACCCAACGGAGATATTTATGTAGCCGATGGATATGGAAAAGATTTTATTATCCAATACAATTATAAAGGAACCTACATCAGGCATTGGGGGGGCAGGGGTACAGAGGAGAAGCATTTAAAGAATGCACACGGAGTTTGTTATGATAACCGCGATAAAAATAACCCGGTTTTAATTGTTACATCAAGGGAACAAAATGCATTTAAGCGGTATACACTGGAAGGGAAATATATTGATACCATTGCATTGCCCGGTGCATGGGTTTGCCGGCCAGTAATTCAAGGCGATTATTTATATGCTGCTGTACTTCAAAGCCAGAGCAGGCTTTGGCAACAATCGGGCTTTATTACCATTTTAGATAAAAATAATAAAGTGGTTTCCAATCTTGCCGGAAGTGAACCAACCTATATTAATAATAACCTGGATGAAATGTATCAGACTATTAAGGCTTTTCAGTATCCACATGATGTATGTGTTGATGATGAGGATAATTTGTATGTAGCTCAATGGAATTCAGGTCATGTTTATCCTTACAAATTAATTCCGGTTTTATAATGAGAAAATATTTTTTAGTTTTATTCCTTTTCAATTATAATTCGCTTTTTTCACAAGAGTTTTTTCAATTAGCGCCTCCGATTTTAAAATATAATTCAGTTTTTTTCTCCAATTCAACAAGTGTTGAAATAAAATTTGCTCAAAACGGTACAGCTGTTCATTATACACTCAATAATATGATGCCAACAATGCAGGATCTTATCTATAAATGGCCCATCATCATTAAAAATAATTTTACCGTAATTATGGCAAAAGCATTTGGAAATAGTTTTAGTTCATCAGAAACAGTTTCAGCAACTTTTATAAAAGAAGGTAAGAAAATTCAATCGATTCAATATACACAACCTAATATTAAATATCCGGGTTCAGGTTCAAATACTTTAATTGATAATAAAGGCGGTATAGAACAAATAAGCAGTGCAAACTGGATGGGTTATTACTGTGATACTGTTTCAATAACTCTGGATTTGGAAAAACAACAAACACTAAAAGAAGTTTTATTAAATTTTTTGCAAAACGAAAGCGGTTGGGTATTTCTTCCAGAACAGATTCTTGTTTTTTGGTTTGATATTAAGTCAAATAGCTTTCAACCTTTTGGTAAAGAGATTTTGCTTAGTGAAAAAGAAACACCCGGCACACATTGTAACTATAGAGTAGTAACTTCAAAAAATAAAATTAACACAACCAAAATTTTAATTAATATCATAGTAAAGAAAAATATTCCAGTATGGCATCCTGCAAAAGGCGAACATGCATGGATGTTTATTGATGAAATAAAAGTTTATTAGTTTATGCATCGTACCAGAAATATTATATTCAATATTTGTTTTGCAATTAACTGCCTTTTTGTATTTCTTTTATTACTTGAAAGCAGATTGGTATTACCTGCCTGGTTGCAGGTAATAGGGCGCATGCATCCCTTATTGCTTCATTTCCCAATCACCTTACTGGTACTATATATTTTTTGGACTTTACTCATTCAAAAAAAAATAAGTTCAAATGAAATAGTTAATACTTTTGGTGATTGGTTATTACTGTTTTCTGCATTTACAGCTGCTTTCACTGCTTTGATGGGTTTGTTTTTGTCGAAAGAAGATGGCTATGATGCAGTATCATTAAATTGGCATAAGTGGAGTGGAATTACTGTTTCCATCATTACATCACTTTGGTATGCTTATCGTGAGAAAATCAAAAGCATCAATTGGGTAAATGCTTTAACTGCAGTAATAAGTTTAACAGTAATTATTTTTACAGGCCACTTAGGTGCCGAAATATCCCATGGTCAAAATTTTCTACTGTCGCCCATTATGCCCGAAAAACAACAGCAAAATGTTTTAATGGAAAATGCAGAAGTGTATACTCATATGATTCATCCTATTTTGAAGGCTAAATGCATGAGTTGCCATAATACAAATAAAGCAAAGGGGCAGTTGGTAATGGAAACAGCAGAGCTATTGTTAAAAGGAGGCAAAAATGGAAAACTTTGGGATAGTACGGCAGTAGGATATGGTTTATTATTAAGCAGGATACATTTACCCGAGGATGCTAAAAAACATATGCCACCACAGGGAAAACCACAATTAAATGAACAGGAATTACAATTATTGTATTTATGGATAAAAAGTGGTGCCGGTTTTAATACTAAGGTAATGGATTTGGCTGCTACAGATACAATTCGCCTTATTGCCAATAGCATTTTCAATACTATTGAAACAGATGATTATAATTTTGCAGCAGCAGATGATAAAGATGTAAAAAAATTAAATACCAATTACAGGTTCGTATCCCCATTAGCAAAAAATTCCCCGGCATTAGGCACCGATTTTTTTAGTTCTCAATCTTATCAGCCCGAACAGTTAAAGGAACTTTTAACAGTAAAAAATCAGTTAGTGAGTCTTAGTTTAATTAAAATGCCTGTAAAGGATGAAGAATTAAAAACAATCAGCCAGTTTATAAACCTTAGAAAACTAAATCTTTCTTTTACTGATATTACCGGTAACACTTTAAATGAATTAAATAAATTAAAGGAGCTTCGTCAGCTTTCTTTATCGGGTACAGCTGTAAAAAAGGAGGATATATTGAAAATTTCATCGCTTAAAAAATTAACCCACCTCTATATTTGGAACACCTCACTTACCGACAGGGATATCGACTTTTTAAAAAGTACAATGAAAGATATCGCTTTTGAAAAAGGATTTAAAGGAGATACGACCATTTTAAAATTGACACCACCTATTCTTTTAAATGAGGAGCAAATTATTAATACACCCGTTACACTTAAATTAAAACATTATGTAAATGGGGTAAGCATCCGTTATACACTTGATGGAACAGAGCCCGACAGCATAAGTTCTAAGGAATATAACAATAATATTGTGCTTTCAAAAAATGTAACTGTAAAAGCAAAAGCATTTAAAAAGGGATGGATAAGTAGTAATGTGATGGAAAATTATTTTTTCAGTTCTAAATATAAAGCTGACTCTGCTATTAACCTGATGCCACCGGATGAACAATATAAAGGGGATGGCTCAAAAACTTTAACAGATTTAATAAAAGGTGAGGCCACTAATTTTAAAAGTGGAAAATGGCTGGGCTTCAGAAAAAATAAAATGGAAGCAGTATTAATGTTTGCTGCACCTGTAAACGTTTCCAGTGTAACTTTAAGTTCATTAATTGATATTGGGGGCTATATTATGCCACCTGTTTCCATTGAAGTTTGGGGAGGGAGTGAAGTGGGGCAATTAAAATTGCTAAGCCACATTACGCCACCACAACCTACCATGATACAACCAGCCTACCTAAAAGCCTTTGACTTATCTTTTGCAACTGTTGCTTTAAAATATTTAAAAATTATTGCTGTGCCTGTATTAAAACTACCTTCCTGGCACCCGGGTAAGGGAGACAGGGGTTGGGTTTTTACGGATGAAGTGTTTGTGAATTAATTATTTATACCAACATTTTTATTCTATGGTATAATAGTTCTATAACAAACTTTTTAACTGTTTAGTAATAGATTAACCTGAAATCTGATTCCTATTTTATTTCTCTTGAAGAATAATCCTTAAAAATGATAATTTTTAAGTAGCTTGATATAATATTTTTTAAACTAAAACCTTTAACAATGCCAAAGTATGTAATTGAAAGAGAAATTCCTGGTGCCGGTAATTTAACCACTGAGCAATTGAAAGCAATTTCACAAACATCCTGTGGGGTATTAAGTAACATGGGGCCACAAATTCAGTGGGTACACAGTTATGTTACTACTGACAAAATCTATTGTATTTACAATGCCCCTAACGAAGAGATGGTTCGGGAACATGCAAAACAAGGTGGGTTTCCTGCAAATGTTGTAAGTAAAGTATCTACAATTATTGACCCCACAACCGCTGAGTAATTTATTAGTTTAAACAAAGGATATTCTTAATTAATACAGTATATCCTTTGTTTGATAATGTATTTTAGCCGCTTATACTAAAATCCAATTATCTTCATCTCTTGCCAACATCATTTAGTATATTGAGTTAAATTTTAAATCTATAATTATGCTATTCTTATTAAAGCGTTCAGTTTCTTTATTATTTCTTTTAAGTTTTTCAGTTGTTGGTTTTACACAGCAGCCGGATACTTCAAAAAAAGTTATGAATGGCCCCGGTGGTCCTGCAGTGTCCGGACCCAAAGCCTTTAAAGATGTTATTACCTCAAAGGCAATAACCAGTAAAGGTTTTTTTACGGTGCACAAAGTTGATGAAAAGTATTTTTTTGAAATCCCTGATAATATGCTCAATCAGGATATACTTGTGGTAAACCGGCTTTCCAAAACACAGGCAGGCATGGGTTATGGCGGAGATCAAATAGGGCAAAATGTGGTTCGCTTTGATAAAGGCCCCAACAATAAAATATTTTTGCGTACGGTATCTTATGCAGTTTATGCCAAAGATTCTACATCGTCTATGTTTTCTTCTGTTAGTAATTCAAATGTACAGCCTATTGCTGCTGCGTTTGATATTAAAGCCTTCTCAAAAGATTCAACCGGAAGTGTAATAGACATCACCGATTTTATAAATGGAGATAATGAAGTGTTGTATTATAGCAGTGCAGCTAAATCTGCATATAGATTGGGAGGTATGCAGGCAGATAAATCCTATATTGTAAAGGTAAAACCTTATCCTATTAATATTGAAATTACAACTACTAAAACATATGGCAGAACACCTGCGCCGCCCGGTGGTGGTTTTGGTGGAGGGCCTTCACAATCTGGTAATCTAACAGTAGAGATGAACAGTTCATTTGTTTTATTGCCAAAAACTCCAATGCAGGCCAGGCATTTTGATGCAAGAGTAGGATATTTTGCAGTTGGTTATACAGATTTTGATGCAAATCCACAGGGTGTTAAATCTATCAGCATGGTTAAACGCTGGAGGTTGGAGCCAAAGGAAGCGGATTTGGAAAAATATAATAGAGGAGAATTGGTTGAACCTCAAAAACCAATAGTTTTTTATATTGATCCTGCTACACCAAAAAAATGGATACCTTATTTAATGCAGGGAGTAAATGATTGGAAAACTGCATTTGAAAAAGCAGGGTTTAAGAATGCAATCTT
The DNA here is from genome assembly GCA_043755395.1 of Ferruginibacter sp. Lineage (GTDB taxonomy): Bacteria > Bacteroidota > Bacteroidia > Chitinophagales > Chitinophagaceae > Ferruginibacter. The sequence continues at coordinate 4,911 of JAYUTC010000292.1, read as the reverse complement.
TGGAAAAATGGCTCCTACTAAACAGGAGGATAGTACCTGGAGCCTTGAAGATGCCCGTAACTCTGCAATTGTTTATAAACCTTCAGATATTGCAAATGCAAGTGGACCAAGTATTGCAGACCCACGTAGTGGTGAGATTATGGAAAGCCATATCAACTGGTATCACAATGTAATGGAACTGCTTAGAAGCTGGTATATGATACAGGCAGCACCAAGCGATACACGTGCAAGACAAATGGTATTTCCAGACGAGCTAATGGGACAATTAATACGTTTTGTTTCATCACATGAAGTAGGGCATACTTTGGGTCTTCGTCACAACTTTGGCTCAAGTTCAACAGTACCTGTTGAAAACCTTCGTAACAAAGCATGGGTTGAGGCAAATGGACATACACCCTCAATTATGGACTATGCCCGTTTTAATTATGTGGCACAACCCGAAGATAATATCACTGATGCCGGTTTATTTCCACGCATTGGTGATTATGATAATTGGGCAATTGAATGGGGGTACAGGCGTTTTTCGGATTTGACAAGTCCGGAAGCTGAAAAAACTAAAATTAATAATTGGATAATAGAGAAACTTAAAAATCACCGTCTTTGGTTTGGTGATGGGGAATCAAACGGTGATGATCCACGTTCTCAAACAGAAGACTTAAGTGATGACGCGATAAAAGCCGGTGCTTATGGGATAAAGAATCTGCAGCGTATAGTTCCGCAACTGCTGAATTGGACTAAAGAAGCCAATGCAGGTTATGATAATCTGGCCAATATTTATAGCCAGGTAAGTGGACAGTTTAGCCGGTATATGGGGCATGTATCCCGAAACGTTAGTGGTATTTATAAAACACCTAAAGTAATTGAAGATGCTGGTCCGGTTTATGAATACGAACCTAAGATCAAACAGGCAGAATCAGTTGCATTTTTGAACCAACAATTATTTAATACCCCAACCTGGTTAATAAACAATGATATTTTTGCCAAAACCGGCGGTAATCCTTTAACTATTATTGGAAATATTCAGGATGGAACACTTAACCGTTTATTTAATTCCAATACTTTGGGTAAAATGATACAGGCCGAAAATACTGTTGGTAATAATGCTTATAAAATGACTGACCTGTTTAGTGATTTGAAAAAAGGAATCTGGACTGAGTTAAGTACTAAAAAACAAATAGATGTATATCGCAGAAACCTTCAGAAATCATACATCAATATATTAGATAACCTTTTAAATCCTCCTGCTGCAAATGCCACATTTGGAGGGCCATCAATTGATAAGTCTGATATAAAAAGTGTAGTTATGGCTCATCTAGCTTCTCTAAAAAGCGAAGTAAATGCAGCAGCAGCCGTAATGGCAGATCCAATGAGTAAATATCACCTGCAGGATATTTCTAAAAGAATTGACAAAGCATTAAATCCAAAAGATTAATAATTTTTGTTTTTATAAAGTAATAAAAAAAAATTCCTGGCATAACCGGGATTTTTTTTTAATTTCTATTTTATGTATACTTTTTCCGATAAAAATATTTCTCTCGCATTACTTACTGATGTGGCGGCCATTGCAAAATTGCTAAACAGTTCTTACCGTGGCGAAAGTTCCAAACAGGGCTGGACAACCGAAGCAAACCTTATAGCAGGTAATGTACGCACTGATGAAGGCAGCTTACAGGAATTAATAAATATACCAAAGTGTGTTATAGTAAAATATACAGATGATAAACCGGGTATTATTGGATGTGTAAACCTGCAACAGCACGATAATAAAATTTACCTGGGTATGTTAAGTGTATCGCCACAATTACAGGGTGCAGGTATAGGTAAAAAATTATTGAACGCTGCAGAAGAATATGCAAAATATCTACAAATCGGTGCTATTTATATGTCGGTTATTTCAGTTAGAACAGAATTAATCAGTTGGTATCAACGATATGGCTATAAAGATACAGGCGAAAGGAAACCTTTTATTGAAGATGGTTTAACAGGTAAACACTTACAGCCTTTAGAATTTATGGTATTGGAGAAAGTTATTTCAATATAAAAAAGTTGAAACAATTATAAATATTGAATATCAAAAAGTTTATTTAAATTGTACAGGTACTTATATGTTGAGTACAATAAAATATTCAACCATGAATTTTAAACTTTTTGAAAAATCCGTTTATACAAACAGGCGGGAAGTATTGAAGAAAAATATTTCATCAGGTATCATCCTTCTTTTAGGAAATGAAGAAGCCGGCATGAACTATAAAGACAACTGGTACCCTTTCAGGCAGGACAGTACCTTTCTTTATTATTTTGGATTAAACACTGCAGGCCTTGCAGCCATCATTGATGCAGACAGTGGCGAAGAAATTATTTTTGGCAATGAACTTACCATCGAAGACATTGTTTGGACGGGTCCTTTGCCTTCCATCAAAGAAATGGCCGGGGCTGCTGGGGTAGCATCCACCCGGCCTTATAATAATATAGAAACCGTATTGCGTAATGCATTATCAAGCGGTAGAAAAATTCATTTCATTCCTCCCTACAGAGCCGAAAATAAAATTAGACTGTCGTACTGGCTGAATATTCCTCTAGCTGCATTGAGTGAAAATGTTTCGGTACCATTGATAAAAGCTATTGTAAACCAGCGTTCTTACAAAGAAGCCTGCGAAGTGGATGAAATGGATAAGGCAACGGTTATAAGTGCAGATATGCACCTAGCGGCTATGCGCTATGCAAAACCCGGCATGAAAGAATTTGAAATTATTGCTAAAGTTAAGGAAGTGGCTCATGCTAATGATGCCAGTATTTCTTTTAATCCAATTGTTACCATACATGGAGAAGCGCTGCATAATTTATATTGTGGCAATACCATACAAGAAGGACAAATGGTTTTGTGCGATGCCGGCGCCAGCAATGATATGAATTATGCCGGCGATCTTACCTGTACCTTTCCTGTGGGAAAAAAGTTTACGGCTAAACAAAAAGAAGTGTATCAAATTGTTTTGCGTGCACATCAAACCGCAGTGGCTATGTTAAAGCCCGGCGTATTGTTTAAAGAAGTGTATTTAACTGCGGCGCAAAAAATTGTGGAAGGCATGCAGTTGCTGGGTGTAATGAAGGGAGATGCAAAAGAGGCAGTAGCTGCCGGTGCACATGCTATGTTTTTTCAATGTGGCCTTGGGCACATGATTGGATTGGATGTACATGATATGGAAGACCTTGGAGAACCCTATGTTGGCTATACCGATACCCTTTTAAAAAGTACCCAGTTTGGTATTAAATCTTTACGTCTTGGCCGTGCATTGGAACCGGGATTTACGCTTACAGTAGAGCCGGGCATTTATTGCATTCCTCAATTAATGGATCAATGGAAAGCAGAAAATAAGTGTACTGATTTTATTAATTATGATGCACTGGAAGCTTACCGTAATTTTAGTGGTATAAGGGTAGAAGAAGATTATTTAATAACCAAAGACTGTGCAAGGCTGTTGGGTAAAAAATTGCCCATGACAGTTGAAGAAGTAGAAGCTGTTAGACAACAGTAAGTGTTAGGCTAACAGCTCCTGTTTTTAATTTATAAAACTTTAATCATAATATTTTTAAAGTAAGCTTTATTACCATGATCCTGTAAAGCAATTACACCTTTTTTTGCTGAACCATAATCGGGATAATCTTTCCATTTACCTTCTGTTTTTTTCTTGGTCCATTCTGCATCCCATGCCTGGAACTCCACTACTTTTTCGCCATTAAGCCAATGTTCAACATGGCCTTTATTAAAAATAATTTTGCTGGTATTCCATTCGCCAACAGGTTTCAATTTTTTCTTTTCGTTGGTTAAATTCATAGCATAATCGGCACCTGTTTTTTGCCAATCTTCTATTTTTTCCGGAAACCCAATATCATCAATCAACTGATATTCGGGCCCTGTTTGATAAGGTGCCTGGTATTTTGCACCTTCTACAACATGATACATTACACCACTGTTTCCTCCTTTGGAAATTTTCCATTCCCATTTTAATTCAAAATTTTCATAGGCTTCATCCGTTACTATATCTCCACCATGTGCATCGGCGGCAGCGCCCAGGCAAACCATGGCACCATCTGCTATAGTCCAGTTTTTAACTGTTCCGGATTTATTAAATCCGTGCCAGCCATTTAAAGTTTTACCATCAAAAAGACTTATCCATTTTCCTTTTTGTGTTTTTGTTTTATGATTAATAGCAGTAAAGGATACACAAACAATAATTGACAATACTATTAAAGTTGTTTTTAAAAAATATTTTTTCATATTGGTTTATTTATTTTTTTACTAATTGCATATTTTCGGGGTTCCAAAGCATTGCAGTATCCTGATTGTAACTGTCATTGCATAATAAAGCCGGAGCTGCTGCCCTGTATCCAAATATTGCATCTTCAGTTACTTTTCCTCCATTACGGATAGCATTAAAAAAGTTTACAAAATGATCGTAAGGGCCACCCTTATAATCTTTTTCTGCAGCAAATGTATATTCCTCTGGCGGCAATATTTTTTTACGATCAGATACCGGTGTACCTGCCTTTTTCATTTGCTCAATGTAAAAAGGATCATCCGATTCGATGGTTTTATTTCTTTTTAAGGTTACACTGTCCCAGGTAATATCCATCGATCCTTCGCTGCCTACCAATTTTAAATAAGTAGTGCCGCTGGTACCATCTACAAAATTACAACGCAATGAAAGATTAAAAGGAGCGTGTGCTGCACTTTGCGGATAATCAAAAGTACCTAATAAAACATCCGGCACTTCACGTCCGTCTTTCCAGTACCGCAAGCCACCGGCAGCATATACTTTATTTGGCCCAAATGAATTAGTGATAAAATGTAAACTCGAAAAAAGATGTACAAAAAGATCTCCTGCCATTCCTGTTCCATAATCTTTATAATTT
>JAYUTC010000291.1:0-3632 GCA_043755395.1 Ferruginibacter sp. | reverse complement strand
ATGGGTACGGCCATTTCAATTTCGGTAATATCCCACTCCTGCCATGACCCATTATACAGCTACAGCCAGCAACCATCAATCCATCGGTTTGCAGTTTTTTGTTTTTCATTTTCTACTTTCAACCTTTTCAACGCTCCAATTACCACATCAAAACAAATCTTATGCTTACTCTGCGGGCCGGTAAAATCACCGGCGCAATAAATTTGGTGCGGTTAAATTTCTTTTAATAAATCTATTGTCTTTTCCACATCAGCTTCACCCATCGAATTTTTTTCAATAGTACCAGTTTCGTAAAAAGGTAAATTTTGAAAATGAATTTGTTTATCAGTTAAACCAACATATTTACAGGTAGCTTTGGCTTCGCACCTTCTTATTAAACCTTTTAAGGCACGAATGGCTGCCGTATCTTTTTCACTGCTTTTTTTATTTTTTATATTCCCTCAACTACGATTTTTTTCATAAAATGTCCGGAGAATTATAGTTTCGTTTGAATTTACAGGACCAAAATATTTTGTTCTGTTATTTTCAGGTTCAGAACCATCAGTTGTATATATTATTCAATTGATTTTATGTATTAGTATGGTATGTTAAAATTAATTTTTAACAGGGATGCCTTCCGGGATTAAATCAATATATGCTTTGCTATAATTAATTTTTTGTTTGTCTAAATACTGTAAGATAACGGGTAATCTTCTTTCAAAATCTTTCCAGTCTTTCTTTTCTTTTTGACTCCAAAGCACTTCACTCAATGCAATCATTCGTGGAAAAATCATGTATTCTACCTTACTGGTATTTTTCATATATTCTGACCATACATTACCCTGTGCACCCAAAACATATTTGGCTTGCTCGTTGTTTAAAACAGCAGGTACCGGCTCGTAACTATACACTTTTTCCAATGGTAAATAACCACCAATTGTTACACTGTCTTCATTTTTGGTTTGGCTATGGTCTAAATAACAATGACTTCCTGGGGTCATTATTACATCATGTTTTTGTTTAGCAGCCTCTATTCCTCCTTCTTCACCACGCCAACTCATTACTATGGCGTTAGGGGCAAGGCCACCTTCTAAAATTTCATCCCATCCAATTATTTTTTTGCCTTTGCTGTTAATGTATTTTTCAATGCGTTGTATAAAATAGCTTTGCAAACCATGTTCATCCTTAAGGTTTTTATCTTTAATCAATTGCTGGCAAAATTCTGATTTTTTCCAAGCTTCTTTTGGACACTCATCACCTCCGATATGAATATATTTTGATGGAAAAAGAGTCATCACTTCATCAATTACATTTTCTAAAAAAGTAAAAGTAAATTCACTTGGGCAAAAAACATCTTCAAAAACGCCCCAAGTTTGTTGCACCTGTTTACCAATGCTGCTTCCTGCCCATGGTGTACCTGGTTTAATTTTTGTGTCTTCATCCGGAAAACAACTCAATTGAGGATACGCCGCAATAGCAGCAGAAGAATGGCCTGGTAATTCAATTTCAGGTATCACATCAATATATCTGTCTGCAGCATATTTTACAATCTCTTTTATTTGTTTTTGGGTGTAAAAACCACCATAGCGAATACTGTCATTACCTTTTCCAGGGTAGCGCCCAATGACTGTTCCATTTCTAAAACCACCAACCTCAGTAAGTTTCGGATATTTTTTTATTTCAATACGCCATCCCTGATCTTCGGTTAAATGCCAGTGAAAAGTATTGTATTTATAAGCTGCCATGTAATCAAGGTATTTTTTTATAAATGAAACAGGGTAAAAGTGGCGGCCAACATCGAGGTGCATTCCACGGTAGGAGAAACGGGGATAATCGTTAATTGTAAGCTGAGGTATTATAAGTTGTCCATAGTTAACTGTTCTCTTTTTGGATGTTGATTGTTCAAGTATTTGCAGTAGTGTTTGCATACCATAAAAAACGCCTGCTTCATTATCACCAGCTATGTAAATTCCTTTATTATCGATGGCTACATTATAAGCACCTGGGTATTTATTGTCGAACCGTTCGTAATTTAATCGTATACTATTGGTGGGGTTATGTTTTTTTGTGATGTTTAATTTGAAACCCAAAAATGGCTGCAAATAATCATTCAGGATTGCTGCATTTTTTTCCAGCCCGGATCCCTCCAGAACGATATTCGTATTTTTATCAATGTGGAAGAAACCCTTGCCTGTTTTTACTTCTGCCGGCACTGGTATAATATTTAAATTATTTTGGGCATTGCAAAAAAGGCTTCCAAAAATCAAAAAAAAGAAAATAGTTTTTTTCATAAGAGAATTTTAATTCTTTAAAAAAGGGAGTACAATCTTACTGGCATTAACAGCATCATGATAAATCTTTATCGTTGCTTTTTGAAAATCGATATCATCACATTTATTAATATCAGTAAATTTTTGTGGATTCCTGTCGGCCAAAGGAAACCAACTGCTTTGTATCTGAATCATTATGCGGTGGCCTTTTTTAAAAGTGTGTGCCACATCCGGTAAAGAATATTTTACCTCAGTAATTTTATTTGGTACAAATGGTTCAGGTTTTTCAAAACTGTTGCGGTATTTCCCCCTCATAATTTCCCCTCGTATCAGCATTTGATATCCTCCCATCGGGTAGGCAAGGCCATTTCCTTTTCCAGAAATAGTTGCATCATATTTAAATTCATCGGGAAAAACATCTATCAATTTTACCACAAAATCAGCATCTGTTGTAGAAATACTAACCATTAAATCTGCTACTAATGGGCCTGCCAGCGTAACATCTTCATTTATAATATCCGAAGTAAATGTAAGTACATCAGGTCTGCGGCTTGCAAATCGCTGGTCATCTGTCATATATTCCCTTGTTCTTCCTAAATGTACATCTTCGGTATATGGAACAGGATGGGCAGGGTCACTATTATATTCTGTAAATGAAATGCCCTTTTTATTTTTGTCTTCCAAATTAATTTTAGTTGCATCATTTTCGAAAAACAATTTCCCATCACCTGTTACATATAAATTTTTATATTCAGTATTTAATGGAGGCCATTGTTCCAGTTTTTTCCATTCATTTTCTCCTGTAAAAAAAATATTTGCCTCAGCAATATCATGTACTGTTCCTTTAAGGTTCAGGTAAAAATTAAAAAAAGGCATTTCAATATTTTTTTGATAATACTCACTTGTCTTACTTCCAAAGCGAACATTACCCATATAACTACCATCACTTCTGCCACCCCAGCCTCCATGAAACCACGGCCCTATCACAAGTTTACTATTATTATTTATTGTTTTTTCTTCAATGGCTTTATACAAACTCCATGCACCAAAACAATCTTCTGCATCAAATAAGCCGCCTACTACAAGCATGGCTGGTTTTACATTTGTTACAAAGTTTCTGACATTCCTTGCCTTCCACCATTCATCATAATTTGGATGGTTCATTAAATCATTCCAAAATGCAATGCTATCACCCATTATTTTACTAAAGTTTTTTACCGCACCGGTTTTTAAGTAAAAATCATAATTATCCTGTGAAGGAATTCTGAAACCCGGGCTGCCAACTGTAGTTGGTTTAGGCCATGGTATCCCCCGCCTCCCTCAAGGGCTCAGACGAGTCGATGCACATGACTTACTGCTGGTACTGTTTGCTGGTACAGAAAC
>JAYUTC010000290.1:0-3633 GCA_043755395.1 Ferruginibacter sp. | reverse complement strand
TAGGTCAATATGCTATTACCTGGTATACATCTAATGAAAATGAAGCTTTTCGGGGTAAATTAAAAACTGTGGGGCCTACTTCGCTTACTTATTATGGTTCGTTTGAAGATAAGGCTTACCGGGGGAAAATAAAAAGCATTGATAATGCTACCATAACTTACTATTCTTCTATGGAGCAATACAGTGGCAGTATTAAAAAAGGTGCACAAGTGTTAATTGCTAATGGGATAAAGTATTTTGTAAAAAATTAGAAGATAATAAAAATATTTCCTGCCCCCAGGTTTTTTTATAATATAGGTATCAATAATGGCAAATTTTGCCTGAGCTAGTATTACTCTTCGCACTTATTTTGGTAAAACTAGTACTGAAACATTTACTTTTTTACTGATTACTTTAAATTGCTTTAAAAATTATCCCAAAAATTAAATATGATGAAGGCTTATTTTAACGCACAAGTATTTAATGGAACTGAAATTGAAAATAATATTGCTGTATTAACAGATAAACAATATGTAATTGATATAGTCTCTTTTAAAAATATTCCTTCAACAGCAGAAAAGATAGACCTGCAGCATAATTTTCTTGCACCCGCTTTTATTGACCTGCAGATTTATGGAGGAAATGGTAAAATGTTTTCACAGGAATTATCGGTTGATTCCATACTGGCTACTTATGAATATTGTTTATCGGGTGGTGCAACGGGTTTTTTAATAACAATGGCTACCAACAGTATTGATAAATTTCTTAAAAGTATTGAAGTGGTAAAGGCATACTGGCAACAAGGTGGTAAAGGTTTACTTGGCCTTCATTTAGAAGGGCCTTATATTAACCCCACAAAACGTGGGGCACATATTGAAAGCTTTATAAAAAAACCAACTCTTGATGAAGTTGCGCTATTATTGAAACAGGGTAAAGATGTTATTAAAATGATAACACTGGCACCCGAACAATGCGATGATACCATATTAAAATTATTAATGGACAATAATATTATTGTTTCAGCAGGCCATAGTACTGCAACCTATAAACAGGGAATGGAGGCATTTAATAAGGGTATTAATGTGGCTACACATTTATTTAATGCCATGTCTCCATTACAACACCGGGCGCCGGGATTGGTTGGAGCCATTTATAATCATCATTCAGTAATGTGTAGTATTGTTCCTGATGGTATTCATGTAGACTTTGCTGTACTGAACATTAGTAAAAAAATTATGAAGGAACGTTTATTTATAATAACGGATGCTGTTGCTGAAACTACAATTGGTGAATACCAGCATATTTTTAAAGGAGACCGCTATACTTTGCCAGATGGCACATTATCGGGCTCTGCGCTAACAATGATAAAAGGAGTGAAAAATTTAGTAGAGCAAGCTGGTGTTGATTTAAATGAAGCCCTGCGGATGGCATCCCTATACCCAGCGAAAGTTATCGGTAAATCAAATGAATTGGGTAAAATTAAAAAAGGGTACCATGCAGAATTTGTTGTATTTGATAAAGCATTTAATGTAGTAAAAATGATAACCGGAGAATAATATTTTAAAAGTTAATCCTCTTATTTTAAACAGTATTCATATTGTTCAAATTGTTTGGTTACCCTTAAACATCAAGTACTATAGACTCCTTTATAATGGCTTGCAAATAATCCACTATTTTAAGCTACTTTTGCACCCTTAAAAACAGCGCAGCAGTACATGAAGAATATCAGAAATTTTTGCATTATAGCACATATTGACCACGGTAAAAGTACCCTTGCCGACCGCCTTTTAGAATTTACCCATACCATTGGCGAAAGGGATATGCAGGCGCAGGTACTGGATGATATGGACCTGGAAAGGGAAAAAGGTATTACTATTAAAAGTCATGCTATTCAAATTAATTACAATTGGAAAGGAGTTGATTATGTATTTAATTTGATTGATACACCAGGCCATGTGGATTTTAGTTATGAAGTGAGCCGGGCCCTTGCAGCCTGCGAAGGTGCCTTACTTTTGGTAGATGCCAGTCAGGGTATTCAGGCCCAGACAATCAGCAACTTGTACCTTGTAATTGAAAATAATTTAGAGATAATTCCGGTTATTAATAAAATTGATATGGATGGTGCTATGATACCGGAAGTAACCGACCAGATTGTTGAATTGATAGGTTGTAAGCCCGAAGATATTTTATTAGCCAGCGGTAAAAGTGGTATTGGTATAGAAGAAATTTTAACAGCAATTATTGAACGCATACCTGCACCAACAGGTAATGTGGATGCCCCTTTACAGGCTTTAATTTTTGACAGTGTCTATAATTCTTTCAGGGGAATTATTGTTTACTATCGAATTTTTAATGGTACCCTTAAAAAGGGTGATAAAATTAAGTTCAGTAATACCGGATTGGAATATGGCGCCGATGAAGTAGGTATTTTAAAATTTGGTATGGCTCCCCGTCCCGAAGTTAGGGCTGGTGATGTTGGTTATATTATTACCGGAATAAAAGTAGCTAAAGAGGTAAAAGTTGGTGATACCATTACCACTACTGTTAATGGCGCTACTGAATCTATACAGGGTTTTCAGGATGTAAAGCCAATGGTTTTTGCCGGTATTTTTCCAGTAGAGACAGACGCTTTTGAAGAGTTAAGAGATTGCATGGATAAACTGCAATTGAATGATGCTTCATTAACTTTTGAATTAGAAACAAGTCAGGCTTTAGGATTTGGTTTCCGTTGCGGGTTTTTAGGAATGCTGCACATGGAAATTATTCAGGAGCGTTTGGAAAGGGAATTTAATCAAACAGTTATTACCACAGTACCTAACGTTAGTTTTGTGGCAACCACAAATAAAGGAGAAGTGATAACAATTAACAATCCTACCGAAATGCCCGACCCTACAAGAATAGATCATATTGACGAACCTTTTATTAAAGCACAAATAATTACCAAGCCGGAATATATTGGCAATATAATGACGCTTTGTATTACTAAACGTGGCATATTAACCCATCAGAGTTATTTAACACAATCAAGGGTAGAACTTAGTTTTGAAATGCCGCTTACCGAAATTGTTTTTGATTTTTATGATAAATTAAAAAGCATAACAAGAGGTTATGCATCTTTTGATTACCACCCGTTGGAATACCGACCCAGCGATATTGTAAAGATGGATATTTTACTGAATAATGAAAAGGTAGATGCGTTAAGTGCATTGATACATCGCGGCAGGGCTCATGAATTTGGCCGTAAGCTTTGCGAAAAATTAAAAGAGTTATTACCCAGGCAACAATTTCAAATTGCTATACAGGCAGCCATTGGTGCAAAAGTTGTAGCTAGAGAAAATATAAGCGCTATGCGTAAAGATGTAACTGCTAAATGTTATGGCGGTGATATCAGCCGTAAACGTAAACTTTTAGAGAAGCAAAAAGAAGGTAAAAAAAGAATGAAACAGATTGGCAATGTGGAAGTACCACAGGAAGCCTTTTTAGCAGTGTTGAAACTTAACGATTAACTACATTTTTACAAAATAAATCTAACCGTTTTTGTTTTTAGGAATAACCGTTTTTGTTTTTGGTTTTACAACAGGCTTTGGCTTTTCTATTACAGGTTTTACCTCTTCTGTTTCGGCATCTTTTAATTTGGTTTCATCTAAGTTACCA
>JAYUTC010000289.1:0-24578 GCA_043755395.1 Ferruginibacter sp. | reverse complement strand
TTAAAATCTCGGCGGTTTCCACTACCTCATATAGTTGAGTAAGAGATTGAGTGTATTTGTTACTCCTGTCCAGAATTTTTGATTTAAAAAATAATAGGTTCAAATAAAAAGATTGCAGGGTTTTATCTTTTTTATAATTATGAATCAGTCTGTCAATAATAAACAATGCGCTATCAGTTTTATTTTTCCTGAGGTAATAAAATGCCCTTGTATAAGCGGCCATGTCTACATCAAATTTTACATTTGTTTTTGCCGAAATAATTTCAGCCATTATCACAAAGGGTAATAAAGTATCTGCATTAAGGCTTAGTTCGGATAATTTTACAATTGCAGATAATTTTTCTTTTACGGTTACCGCTGTTTCAATATAACGCATCAGGCTATCAGTAAGCTTTGTTTGCGCATTTACAGGCAATACTGTAGCGCCCAAAAAGCAAATAAGAAGTATGGTGCGATATATTTTCACATTAAATGGTATAACAAAATTGAAATTCTTCCTTAAAAATATTTAATAAAACATTGCCCAGCAACCCTTATTTCTCTGTACTACAAATTTGGTATTGCCCGGGCAGTATATAAATTTAATTTTTGAGTATAGATTTCTAATATTCCCCATAAAGCTTTGTTGAATATCATCCATTATTTTTTAAACCATCAATTTTATAAAAAAACCACAACTACTTGCTTACTACAAATTAAGTATTGATTAAGCCTGTGTAAATATTCATTTTTGTGTAACAACCATAATCCAACTCATTTAAAATTCTTGTTTTCCCTTTGAAATAACCTCGGTTGAAGAAGTTTAATCTCAAAAGATAGTGAATGAAAAGTAAAGTAATTATTGTTTGTCTTTGTTTTCTGATGGCTTTAAACACCCGTCTGGCAGCTCAAATGAAGCTGGTTATAAAAAATATGAATGCTCCTGTCAAAACAAGTATTCGTAATAACTCCCCGTTGCCAAATAACCCAACTTCCTGTACTGTTGATACCATATTATTAACAACCCAGGCTCAAATTGATAATTTTACCACCAATTACCCAACCTGCACTACACCCAAATATTTATTCATTGATGGCACAGGCGCAAGCCCGGCTATTACCAGCCTTAGTGGATTAAATAGTATTACACAAGTGATAAAAAAATTAAAGATCAGCCATACATCTATCGTTAATTTATCCTCTTTAAACAATCTTGTGCTTATAGGCGATACCCTTCAACTGGAACATAATCCTTTCATCACTCAGATTGGACTTACTAACCTTGATAGTTTAGGTGCTATAGTTTTTAAAGACCTGCCGGTATTTACCAGTATGAGCGGATTATGTAGTAATATAACTAAGATAGGCAATATTAATATTGACTCTACTGCTTTAATAAATCTGGATGGGTTAAATACAATTGTAACTATAAACAATGGGGGGTTTTTAGGATTACGAATCGCACATACTCCCATTGTAAATTTAAGCAGCCTTAGTAATCTCAGTATTATTCAGGGTTACTTTATACTTGAAGACGATCCGGGGCTTACAAGTATTGGGCTTACAACACTAACACATGCAACCGGATTTCTTTTCTCTAACCTTCCAAATTTAACAAGTATTGCTGGCCTCAGTAATCATCTTACCATTCCTGCAATTGGTACTTTCTGGATGATCAACACGGGGTTAACAAATCTCTCTGGCTTAGATAGCCTTACTTCTGCAGCCAATTTTTATATTTTTAACAACCCCAATTTAACATCTTTACATGGTCTTGAAAAGCTAACTGGTGATATTGGTGCAGGTATATCTGTTTGGTTGAATAATACACTTACCGATATTTCAGCATTGAGTAATATTACTGCTATCAGTGACGGGACTTTGGAATTGGCGAATAATAATTTTTTAAAGAATCTTACCGGGGTTGGCAATATAACAAACATTGGACGTGGGTTATGGATAAATAATAATGACAGTATTACTTCATTGAGCTATTTGAATAGTAATCTTATCATACATAATATTGATAATAGTGATTCGGTAAGAATTAGCAATAATGTTCTACTGGCACTTTGTTCTTTTGTTCCACTTTGCAATTATTTAAGCATTGATGGCAGGGCCGAAATTGAAAATAATGCCCCTGGTTGTTCTTCCATAGCAGAGATCACTGCTATTTGTAACAGCAATTGTCCAGCTGGAGTTGAAAAGACATGGAACGGTAACATCAGCAGTGACTGGCTCGACCCCAACAATTGGACTCCCATAGGAGTACCAGCAACCTGTACTAAAGTAACGATTCCTGCTCACGGAGATGTTCCCAACTATCCTGAAGCATCTGATAATATTAACATTGGCGGGTTAGTTATGTTAAATGATGCCTGGTTAGAAATGATTAATCACAACCTGAATGTTACAAAAACACTGCAATTAGAAAGTGCAACTATTTTAAATGCTAATAACATTATTGCAACAAGAATTTTTGCACCCATTGTACATGATAGTTATCTGCATGGCAATTTTATCTGCCAGGATTACAGTGGTCTTTCAGAATTTTTCCATAATACTATTTATGGTAATACCATTTTAAGTGACAGTACCGGTAGAACGCAACAAAGCAGCACTATTTTCAATACATTTCTTGGAAATTTAAATATTATCTGCAACAGCAATTACGGGCAGATGTATTTAAGTAATGCCTCACCATTATTTGATTATGTATCGGGTAATCTTACGGTAATCAACAATTCTACTGGTGGTATTTCAGTTGGTTTGGGAGGTGGAAATCCACTGCAACTGAATGGTAATTTTATTGTTAATGCAAATAGTGGGGAAGTTGACATCAACAATTTAACTTTTACCGGTAACAACCAGGTTCACATCACACAAACAGGTACTGTTCCAGTTGTTATCGAAAATTTATGGATGAATAAATATGGTGGCGGTAGTCTTATTCTTGATCAGAATGTAAAAATAACCAACAGCCTCAACTTTACCGATACCAACAATATTATTTATTCAGCCTTGGATAAATTACTTATAATGACTGACGGCACAGCTGCCTGGACTGTGAACGGAAGTTTTGTAGTTGGTCCTGTTAAAAAAATAGGAGCTGAGGGGTTTATTTTCCCTATTGGTACATATGAAAACAATGCTTTTTGGTTTGCCCCCTTAACAATCTCGGCCCCTTCAACAATTACAGATGAATTTACAGCACAATATTTTCATCATAATCCCGGAAATGAGGGATATGATACATCATTGCATACACCTGGTTTTGGTGGCATTTCGGGAAAAGAATACTGGAAGCTGAATAGAAATAACGGAACCTCAAATGTTAACGTAACACTTAGTTACGATAGTGCAAGAAGCGGAGCCACTTATCTATTTAACTTAATGCAGGTGGCAGGATGGAATGGAAGTTTGTGGAGAAGCTGGGGAACAGGAGGTTACACTGGTAATATTGTATCTGGTACAGTCATTTCTGCTAATCCACTTACTGAATACGGGCCACTTACACTTTCATTTAAACCGGTACGTAAACCCATTATTACAATTGGAGCTGTTGATTCAATTCCATGCGAAGGAACCTATTTTAATGTACCGGTTAGCCTGGATACATCAATGATTGCCGGTAATATTTTTAATGTAGAATTATCTGACAGCCTTGGTGCTTTCAATACGGTATTTAACCCTTTATTAGGTACAAAAGCCTCTATAACATCAGATACTATTCAGGCGTATATGCCATTTATATTAAATTATGGCAGTCATTATAAAATAAGGGTAGTTGGTAATTTACCTAAAGACACCAGCATAAATATTAAAACAGTAATTCCAAGCAGGGTTCCTCAACAAACATTTAATATTATTGGCCCTGTACCAGCATGTATTGGAAATGGCGTTCAAAAATATTACCCAGGTATTCATGAACCTAATACCATTTATACCTGGATACTGTCTGGTGGCGGAACTTTTACAACAATTGGCGATACCGCCCTTGTAACATGGACAACAACTGGTACTTATAATCTTACCTGTAAAAGCTCCAATCATTGTGGAAATGGCCCTCAAAAAGTACAATCTATTTTAATAAACCCGGCGGTACCAACTGCCACTGCTGTTATTAATAATACTGGAAGATGGATATTTTCTTCACAAGTGCCTGCTTTATCAGGATATCAATGGTATAGAAATTCAATATTGATCTCTGGAGCAATTAACGCTTCTTATTATGCATCGTTGGCAGGTGATTATACAGTAAAATTTGAAAATTTTTGTGGCACAGGGCCTATTTCAAATACTATTTCATTTGCAGCAAATTCAATTCCGCAAACAATAAACTTTCCGGCTATAGCAACTATGACTTATGGGGATGCACCATTTGTTCCCATTGCCACCGCTTCCTCGGGGTTACCGGTTTCTTTTAGTATAATAAGTGGTCCGGCAACTATCAATTCTCAAACCAATATTTTAACCATTACTGCAAGCGGATTGGTAACGGTAAGGTCAAACCAGTCAGGAAATAATGTGTATGATACAGCGGCTCCGTTAACACGAAGCTTTACAGTAAACAAAGCCTCTCAGGTAATTACATTTGCGGCAATTCAAAATCAAAATTTTGGAAATCCACCTGTTATCTTATCTGCAACAGCAAGTTCTGGCTTGCCTGTTTCTTATATAATTGTTTCGGGGCCTGCAACAGTTTCCGCAAATCTTGCAACTATTACAGGGTTAGGTACAGTTACAGTAAGAGCTTCTCAGCCCGGGGATACTAATTATCTTTTAGCTACTTCAATTGACAGGAGTTTTTGTACTAATGTTTCCAGCCTTAACCATATTACAGGATTTACAAATTTATGTCCGGGAACAGCAATTTATTCTGTAAATAATATACCGGGTGCAACTTATTTATGGAGAATAATAGGCGGCAGCACATTACCATCAACCACTAATTCCGCAACAATAAACTGGGTAACTCCAGGTATATATTCATTAATTGTATCAGCCAGCGGCAGTTGTGGTGCTGCAAGTGCCAACGATACCTTAGTGGTTACTGTTATCAACAGCATTCTACCGGATTCTGTACAGAGTATGTTCCCACCTAATGGTGCTATCAATCAACAATTGCCACTAACACTTTCATGGATACCAGCTATACCCAATTCATTTTACACTTTCGATTTGTATGTGTGGCGATCAGATTTGCCACAGCCATCTATTCCTTTTGCAGCTAATTTAACAGCAGTAAATTATACGTTACTTTTAAACAGCGGGCTGGCATTTAACAACACCTATAAATGGATGGTGGTATCCCATAACGGTTCCTGTATACAAATTAATACCGGGCCAATCCAACAGTTTAGTTTGATAGCCTTGCCTGATTTAGTTGTACAAAATGTGCAGGCACCTTCAACTGCCTTCTCGGGTCAATCTATTTCTATAAACTGGACGGTAAGAAACCCCGGCCCAGGTAAAACAACTACCAACCAGAGCTGGACAGATGGGGTATTCCTTACTTTTGATACCATTCCTAATTTTTTAATAGCGCCTCAAACAAATCCTGCTTTATGGGGTCAGGCAGATTTTCCTTCAAGGCCATTGTTGATTGCTACAAGGCCAAATGTAAGTGCATTAGATAGTGGTCAGCAATATTCAAATTCTGTAAACTTTACGTTACCCATAAGTTACAGTTTGCCTTTATATGCATATGTAATTACAAATTATCCTTCTGGCCCTAATGCACCATTACAAGTTACAAAAGCTAATGATACGGCAAGAGCACCGCAACCTATTGTAGTTACACTTTCGCCAACGCCGGATTTAAGAGTGGATACAGTATTTACGCCAACTACTACATTTTCGGGCAGTGCCATAAACCTTACTTACAAAGTAAAAAATTATGGGGTACTTACACCGGTTGGAGCTGAATGGACAGATAAAATGTATATTTCTCAAAGCCCCTTATTTAATATTAATACAGCAATTCCATTAAAATTACCAAAAGCAAATGGTACCTATTATGCTGATGCTGTAAATGCTTTTGCACACAACACAAGTCAGTTGCTGGCCGACAGCTCGTATACTAAGAGTATGCAAGTTGTATTACCTAATTATATTTTTGGTACCTGGTTTATTTATGTTTTATCCAATGCAGGTGATACACTTTATGAAGGAGCATTAAACAACAACAATATTAACCGCAGCCAGGTACAGGTATTTCTTACACCTACCCCACATTTAACTGTTAGCTCATTAACATTACCAGTAGCCGTAGCCAGTACAACACAACCAATTGGTGTAAGCTGGAACATTAATAATACAGGCTTTAATAATAATATAGAAAAAAACAAAGGGCATTATTTTGTTTCAAACGCTGCCTGTACAATTCCGGGTACAGCTATACAGGGAATTTCTGTTACAGACAGTACAGGCTTTGGTTCCAGCTATTGGGTAGACAGGGTTTATTTAAGTTCCGATTCAACAGGCCTTAACCTTAGTAATGCAACTTTTGTAAAGGAAAGTAATCAGGGACAATTTAATTCCGGGTTGAGTGTACCTGAAAGCCCAATCGTCTATCCATGCCAGCCAGTGGGTACCAACATAAGCCAGTTTAATTTAAACACATTAAACGTAATTAAAACCAGTTCCAATCATCCTAATTCGGGCAACTTTACTATTCCATCAAATTTACCTGCAGGTAATTATTATGTGTATGTTTTAGCCAATGCTTCTAAAAGTGTTTATGAATATCCAGGTACACCCGAAACAAGAAGAAGTATATTGACCCTGGCCATTCAACGGCCCGATGCAATTGTGCCTGCAGTAACAGTTCCTGCCAATGCTTTTGGCGGGCAGCAAATCACAATCAATTACAGTGTATTAAATAATGGCCCGGGTACTGTATTTAATCATGTAAGAAGAGATAAATTTTATGTAAGTACTGCTGCTGTGTTTAATGGAAGTGCACAATTAATAGATTCTTTAACCTTTACAGAAGACTTAGCAGTGGGTGTAACAGTACCGCATACCCTTAATTATACATTCCCTGTGTCCACTTCGGGTACAAGATATTTTTATGTGCAAACCAATTACGACAGTGCATTCAGAGAAACCAATTCAAACAATAATATCAGTACGGCAGCAACTATAATTATTACTTCGGCGGCGCCAAATGATCTGGTAGTTTCAGATATTGTTTTGGCAGATACAATGTTTACAGTTTTTAATGCAAACTTAAAATATACAGTATCTAATATTGGAACCGGTACAACTTCAGGTACCTGGAAAGACAGTATTTTTATAAGTTGCAGTCCAACATTTAATCAGGCTGCCAGTTATTATGTAGCTAAAAGAAGCCATAGCGAAATTGTACCAGGCGGTGGTAGTTACACCGATTCATTTAATATTAATATTCCCTTTGCCTATAACATCAATAACTGTTTTCCAAAAACAAGTTTAAATACAGCCTATTTCTATATAAAAACCAATGCCGATAATGTGGTGTATGAGGGAGCCAATGTAAATAACAATGTAGCAGGATCGGGCAGCAGGGTATTGATTAATCCTTCGGTAGATCATATTGTAACAGGTGTAACCGGGCCAGATACTGCAACTGTTGCCAGGCCTTACCAAATAAGCTGGACAGTTAAAAATATTGGATATAATCCGGGCTCACAATATTATAGTACATGGTACGATGCCATTTATTTTTCTCCTGATTCAGTGTTTAACAGCAATGCAGTAATTGCTTCTGGTTTTGGAGAGTTTAGCCCATTAAATTCCAATCAGGTTTACACTGATACAAAGAGCGCCACACCACCCAATATCCCAACCGGTGATTATTATGTGTTTGCTAATTCCAATTATTATCCACCTTATGGAATATCGCATGAAATAGTTTTGACTAACAATACCAACTTAATCCGTAATGGAGCAGGTGCAGCAAAAAAAATATATCTGATACAACCACTGTTGCCCGATTTAACAGACAGTATCCTTACAGCTCCGGTATCCGTAGCCGTTGGACAACCTATTAACGTTGTGCACACAGTAAGTAATAAAGGCGCAGGTGTTACCTATCCGGCTAACTGGAGTAATGATCTTTGGCTTTCTGCCGATTTTATTCCTGGCAATGCAGGAGATATAACACTGAGCGCAAAAAATCATGCAGGTGCTCTGTTGCCTAATCAATCTTATAATGACACTAATGCAGCCGTCATTGCTTTAAACATGTTACCGGGTAATTATGTATTAATAAGCCGTGTTAACAGTACCCGCAATGTAGTTGAAAGTAATACCAATAATAATCTTGCTTTTAAATATGTAACTATTTACAGTCCGGCTCCTTCCGATCTGATTGTGGAAAATATTATGAAGCCTGATACTGTATTCCTGGGCTATACACTGGATACTGCAAAATGGGTAATAAAAAATATTGCTCCTAATACTGCAACCGGTGTTTCTTCTGATGGTATTTATTTATCCAAAAACAACACATTGGATTCTACAGCAGTTTTGTTAGGTATAAAAACCAAATCAATAAGTATGGCGCCACTGGCAAGGGATACTATCAGTCTGGCACCTTTTGTAAATAACGTAACAGAAGGAAACTATAATGTAATTGTAAAAACAGACTTGTTGAATAATATTGTAGAAAGTGATAAAAACAATAATACAGGTATTGCTGTATCCCAATTGTATGTTGCTGTAAAGGTACTTCCGCTTAATATTCTTACAGCAAATACATTGCATACCGTTAGCAGGTTTTACAAACTCATCATACCCGATTCGTTAAGTGGTGCTACCATACAGGTAATCCTTAAATCGGGCGATTCGCTTACCATGAAAAATCAAATGTTTGTTGGAAAAGGTTATGTGCCATCTGCCGGCCATTTTGATTATACGTACAGTACCCCCAACTACGGTAACCAGCAAATTGTAATGACATCGGTAACTGCAGGGGTTTACTATGTCACCATCCGTTGCGTATCGGCAACACCGGTTGTACAAAACATAACTTTAAAGGCGGTAAAACTTCCATTCTCTATACTTAATGTAAACAGTGCTTCTGGCGGTAACTCTGGTAATGTAACTATTAAGATTAGCGGCTCATTATTTGTAAATAATATGACGGCCATGCTAAATAAAGCCGGAACAAGCCTTACTGCATCTGCTGTATATTTCACCAACAGTACCACGGTTTATGCAACCTTTAATTTACAGGGTAAGCCTTTAGGTATTTATGATGTAACCTTAACCAAACCTGATTCAGCAACTACCACCTTGGTTAATGGTTTTTCTGTAGTAAATCCAAATAACGGTGGGTTAATAACAGGTGGTGGTGTTAATACCGGTGCCGGCAATGGTAATGCACCCGGTTGTGATCCGGGAGCAGCCAGCGGATTAAACTCACAATTAGTTACAGAAATTGTAGCGCCCGATAAAGTATTAATAGGCTGGCCATTTGTAATACAGATAAATTACAATAACCCCACCAATGTAGATATACCTGCACAGTCAAGGACATTATACAGCGACCATAATGTATTACTGGCACTTACACCGCAAGGGGTTGCAAATGGCACTACTTCGTTGTATCTGGAACTGACTGAACAAAACGGCCCTCCGGGAATCATTCGTGCAGGCGGCTCCGGTTCAATATTAATTTATTCAAAAATGCACCTGGGCCTGGTAAGAGGAACCAAGGTTTTGTTTAGCCTGAAGTAAAAAAGTTGACAATAAAAAAATAAAACATGTATTCGATACATAAATATCATAGCAACAAAAAAATAATTATGAGCAAATTACTGCCCTTGGTACTGTTTATTTTTTCAGCAATAACCGGTACTGCTCAAAATATCAATAAGCCTAATAAAATGGGCCCAATGGGCACACAGGTAAATACCCAAACAGGTAATCTTTTTATTTCACGAAATGATATTTATGTACCGGCAAGGGGCTTTGATATTGTAGTAGGCTTTAGCTACAACAGTTTTAATTTTGAACAAAACAATGGTTTTGGTAATGGCTGGAGCTCAGCTTATTCTATAAAATATAAAAATGATACGGCAAGTAGTAAAACAATTAGCTGGGGCGATGGCAGGGAGGATAACTATACAGCAATATCCGGTGGTGGGTTTCAATCACCCAAAGGTTTTTTTAATACACTCACGCAATACCAGCCCAGTAAATATTTACTCACCGAATCAGATGGCACCAAATTTTATTTTGATAACAGCATTCACAAAAGAATTACTAAGATAGAGGAGCCTAATGGCAATTACATCAACTTTAATTACACGGATACCTTGTTGACTTCCCTGGTAAATACAGCAGGGCAAAGCATTTCATTTACTTATAACGGTAGCGGAAATTTGGCAAGCGTGGTAGATGCCATAACTGCACCCACCCGAACCTACCTGTATACATATGATGGAAATAAAAACCTTACAACGGTTACTAACCCACTGGGGGGCACTAATAAATACAGCTATTTAATAAACGGGCCCATGAAAACCATGACCGATAAAAACAACAATACGGTTGATATTATTTACTTCAATAATTTTTCGATAAGCGAAATAATAGGTTGTAACAAAAGGGTAAGTTTTTCTTATGATACGGCTACAAATATTACAATAGCAACCGATCATTTAACAACTGGCAGCAACCAGGTAACAAAATACGGGTACAAAAAACTGGGAGACCAGGTTTGGCTAAGTTCTATTTCGGGAAATTGCTGTGGGTACAATTTAAGTTTTGAATTTGATGGCAACGGTAATAAGATAAAAGAAACAGATGCAAATGGCAATGTATATAATTATACCTACGATGCAAGGGGAAATATGCTTACCATGAAAGATCCATTAAATCAAATCAGTACCTATACTTATTCAACTAATTATAACCAGGTAACCAGTTATACAGACCCGAAAGGAAATGTTACTACCATTACTTATGATGCAAATGGTAACCTGACTCAATTAATAGAACCCGGCAATACAACGTTTACGGCTACTTACAATTCTAATGGAGATATTGTAAGCAGTACTGACCCCAAGGGGAATATTTATGCGTATAGTTTTGATGCCTATGGCAACCCCATTTCTGTATCCGGCCCAAATGGGTACCATGCCACACTGGCCAATGATGCAAGGGGTAATTTATTATCCTTTACAGATGCAAGGAACAATACAAATACTGTTGAATATGATATTTTAAACAGGCTTAAAAAAATTATTGATCCTGTTACAAATGCTTTGCAATTTAATTATGATGCGGAAGGAAATGTTATATCAGCAATTAATAAAAACAATGAAACCAGTTTATTAAATTATGATGCTTCTAACAGAGCAGTAAAATTTACCGATGCTATGGGCCATCAAACAGAAATGAGTTATGATGGTATGAATAATTTAATTGCTGCAAAAAATGCTTTGGGTAATTCAGTGAGCCTTACCTATGATAACCGAAACCGGCTTAGCAGTTCGAAAGATGCGCTTAATAACAGCAGCAATATTGGTTATGATGCTAATGGCAATATTACATCTGTTAATTTACCCAATGGGCAAAGCCTGACGTATACGTATGATAATATAAACAGGGTAACCGGCATTAGTGATATAAGCGGAACAATTGGATCTTATACTTATGATAAGAATAATAATATTACCAGCTATACCAATGGAACAGGGGCAATGGTTTCAGCAACTTACGACAGTCTTAATAGGGTAACTAAAGTGACTGACCCTTTAGGCTTTTCTACGCTGTTGATTTATGATAAAAATAATAATATAGTTTCTGCAACAGACAAGAATGGAGCAGTAATAAATTATACCTATGACAGTTCAAACAGGGTTAAAACATACACTGATAAAAATGGCTTTGTCATTACTGTTGGATATGATGTTGCCGGAAATGCCACACAGGTTAAAGACCAAAACAACAATATAACTTTATACACTTACGATAGTTTAAACAGGTTAAAAACCACCACCTACCCCGACGGTAAGTTTATGCAATATAGTTATGATAAAAAAAGTAATATTACCTCAAAAAGATTAACTGATGGTACTACTATAAGTTTTCAATATGATTCATTGAGCAGAATAATTGCAAAAACACTTCTGGGCGGGCAAGTGTATACTTATGGATACGATGCTTTAAACAGGGTAATATCTGCTGCTAACAGTAATGGAACGGTTAATTTAGCTTACGATGCACTGAACCGGATTACTTCTGAAACTTTTGACGGAAGAACTACCCAGTACAGTTATAATATTGCAGGGCGTACGCAAACAACTATTTATCCTGACAGTACCATTGTTACAAAAAACTTTGATACCCGTAACCGTTTAACAGGCATTGCAAAAAACAATACAACCATTGTAAGTTACCAGTATAATAATGCCAACCAGGTAACCGTTAAAAATTTTGCTAATGGCGTTATCTCCAATATGCAATACGATTTTGCCAACAGGTTAAGTAATATTTCCACAGATGGGGGCAGCATTCAAAATACCGCATTTACTTATGATAAGGAAAGAAACAAAACCTCCATTAACCGGTTAAACGATCCTGCTTTATCCGAACAGTTTACTTATGATAATGGCCACCGGCTTACCAATTATAAACGGGGGATTATTGGCGGCACCCCAATCATACAAAACACTTACAGCTTTGATGCGGTTGGTAACAGAACCAATGCCAATTTAAATGGCACCAATACTAACTATACATCTAACAATCTTAACCAACTTACTAACAGCAACAACGGCAGCCAGAATATCAATTTTATTTATGACAATAATGGCAACCTTACCTATGATGGGATTTTTTATAAAACATACGATGCAGAAGGAAGGTTATTAAAAGATTCTTCGGCACCATTAAATGTATTAAGCTACCAGTATGATGCATTTAACAGAAGGGTGCAGAAAATATTTAATGGCGTTCCTTTTAAATATTCATACAGCGGCATGGCACAAATTGAAGAACGGGATGGTAATACGAATAACATAACCGGTAAAACAATTTTTACTAGTTTCCTTTCACCTGTTTTAAATGAAAAAAATGGTAACAGTTATTTCTATCATCAAAACGAATTGAACTCGGTAGAGGCAATAACTAACAGCAGCGGCAATTTAACAGAGCGCTATCAATATGATGTGTATGGTAAACCCACAATTTATGACGGATCAAATAATATCATGCCTTCATCATTGGCAGGCAACCGGTTTGCATATACCGGGCAGGAGTATGATAGTGCCAATGGAAATTACCATTTTCATTTCAGGAATTATTCACCAACAACCGGCACATTTAACCAAAGAGATTTAATAGGATATGGAGATGGGATGGGCATGTACCAGTATGTGCATGATAATCCTGCAAATGGAGTAGATATTCTTGGACTTGAAGATAATTGTGATCAGAAAAAGAAAGATATTGATTGGAATCAATCGATGAAAGCTCAGATGGATAAGGAGAAAGAGTGGTTTTACTACATCATGAACAATACATCCAATGTAATAAACGTAACATCGATAACCCACAATTCGTCATTTTTTCTTAATGCCCCGGTATTAAATATAATTTTTACCCCAATTGCCGCAGTAACCACTTATAATTCTGCAGTTGAATTGAATCAAAATTGGTCTTCCAAGACCTACGGGCAACAAGTTGATGGAGTGATGGGCGTAGGTAGTGGCACACTCTCAACACTTGCGGGAGGTACTGTTTCAGCAACTGTAGTTGGAGGCACAGCAGCAGAAATGATTTTTGGAGGAGCAACATTTTCAGCAGGTGCTCAAACAGCTCTTGGTGTAGCAGGTGAAATATTTGCGGGAAGTGTGGTAGGAACAGGAGTTGTAGCTGCTGGC
This sequence comes from Ferruginibacter sp., assembly GCA_043755395.1. Taxonomy (GTDB): domain Bacteria; phylum Bacteroidota; class Bacteroidia; order Chitinophagales; family Chitinophagaceae; genus Ferruginibacter. Next base: position 10,719 of record JAYUTC010000289.1, on the reverse strand, counting down.
GGAGGGTTAGCAATTTATGGATTGGTAAACGAGGGGACCAAGTCTATTTCCAAAAGAACTTGGGCCGGAGAACAAAGCTTATCAGATCTCGGCGAAGGTGGTGAAGACTTTTTTGCAAAGGGAGTAGAATGGTTGTATAGTGCAAAAGGTAGCGAATCTTACCAATTTGGTAGTCAAACGTTGCATAGAAGTAAGGCTGGGTTTTGGAGCAACACTCAGAAATATATTAATGCCAAAAACAAAGTGAATTCAAGAGGATCTCGGGGTGGTGGTAGTCCCTGGATAAAACCCGATTGCCCCCAAAACGGCAGCCCAGGCGGCACCCAAAAACCAAACCCCAAAGGCCCCGGGAGTGGTACAACAAAAGAATCTGAAGCAGTTGCCCCAAAAGATCCTAACGAAATTATTGGCCCCGATGGTGAACCTACTAAACATTGGGTAAGTGTAAAAGACCGCTTACCTTATACCATCTTGTACGAAAATGATACAACAGCCAGCGCCCCTGCAAAATTTGTAAGGGTTACGTCACCCATAGAACCAAAGCAGGATGCAGCTACTTTTCAGTTAGGTATTTTTGGATTCAACAATCAAACCTTTACTGTACCACCTAATACCGCTTCTTATTATCAACGCCTTGATTGTAAGGATTCGTTAGGATTATTTGTTGATATTACCGCAGGTTATGATCAGATTAATAATGTTGCCTTCTGGGAATTTCAGTCCATTGATCCAATAACCCTGCTGCCACCATCCGATCCGTTGAAAGGATTTTTATTGCTGCAGGATAGCAGCAAACCTTTATACGGACATGGTTTTGTAAACTTCAGTATTAAACCAATGCAAACAGCCCTTACATTAGATACTATTGGTGCAAGGGCTTCGATTGTTTTCGACAGCAATGATACCATACCCACCAATATTGCCAAAAATACTATTGATGCATTTGCACCAACAAGCCATATGAATGCTTTGGCTGCAAATACTAATAATCCTGTTTCATTAAGCTGGGGTGGGGTAGATGATACAGGTGGCTGCGGATTAAAATTTTATACACTGTATGTTTCTACAGATGGAATAAACTTTAATATTATCCGCAGCGGTATTACAAGAACCGATACCAGTTTTACGGCGGCAACAAGTACTACTTATTATTTCTTTGTACTGGCAACAGATAGCGTGGGTAATACCGAAACACTACGCATAGGCGAAGTAAAATCCACTTATATTGGTACGGGCGGTTTACCCATTACCTGGTTGTATTTTAATGGCGCCACAGTTGCAAAAGATAATATTCTGGATTGGGCAACTGCCAGCGAACAAAATAATAAGCAGTTTGATGTAGAAAGATCTTTAAATGGTATATCATTTAACCGGATTGGTGTTGTTGCTGCGGTAGGGAATAGTAGCCTTACAAGTAAATATCAATACAAAGATATTAATATTGATAAGCTTAACAGTTCTATAATGTACTACAGGTTAAAGCAAATAGATATAAACGGAGCTTTTAAATACAGTAACATAGTTAGGTTAAATTATAATACAAATGTAATCACTAATTCTATTGTATATCCTAATCCAACACAAGGCCTCATTACAATAACAGTTGGAGATAAAGCATTGGTAGGTTCTTTAGCAATATTATATGATGTTAACGGGTTGCAGTTAGAAATTATTAAAATTACAACTAACAGTCAAACTATAAATATGGGTAAATATGTAAACGGCACATATTTTATTAAGCTTAATAATAAGGAGGTATTAAAAATAGTACGACTGTAAAAGCTTTATTAAATCGCATATTTTTTATCAAATAAAAGTTCCTGTTGTATTTGTTGCAGCTGGAACTTTTATTTAATATGGCTCCAGTTTTCGCCTGTTTTTATACGGTGAATTTGCATATCACTTACTCCATATTTTATTGCAATTACTTTTAAGGTTTTCCCCGTTTGCAATAATTTTTTGATAGCCTTTACTTTTTCAATGGTAAGTTTGGTGTTGCCCCCGATTCCTTTTTCGGCTGCTAATTTTCTTGCTTTCTTTACACGTGGGCTTTCCTGTGCATGTACCGATGCCTTTGCTGTAGTTGCCCACGCAAGGTTACTAAAATGGTTATCTGTTTTTACATGGTTAAAATGTATAACAACAATTTGACCCTTTTTTGGGGCAGTTAAAAAATTTTCAGCAACTAAACGGTGCAGCAAAATTCCATAATAGGCAATTGTTCCGTTTTTTTCCCTTTTTCTAAAACGCCAAATCGGGTATCCTTCCTGTAAAGAACCATTTACCGGGGTACCATCTAATGGCTGTTTATTAAAACAAACCAATCTGCCATTATTTGAAATAGCATACTGCTGGCCATAAGCAGTTTTATGAAAAGTAATTACTTTCCATTTTTCTCCTGTTATTTTTTTCATGCTTAAATGTTTAAAAAATACATGTCTAAGGTAAATTATTATTCACTTAGATTTACAAATATTGCCAGTTTAATTAAAAGTAGTGCGGAATAATTGAAAAATTATCCAACGGATAAATACCCGGCAATGGGTATTGTTAAAGAAAGTAATAACAGATATTTTTATGATTAAATTTGACAGGCACAGATTTTAATAATGTAAAAGGAACAATGCTTTAGGAAAATGTTAGTGAAGGAAATATAAAATAAATTTAGTAGCACATGAAAAAAATAGTAATTATAATATTTATTTGTTTTAGTGTTAATACTTTAATGGCACAGGAAGTTTTAAAAGATAAAATTATTGCCAATGTATATGCTATTTTGATGGAGGCTGCGAACGATTTTAAAAATTACAGCGGAGATGTTTTAACCACAGAAAAGAATGGGGACAATACTTTTAAACTTATAAAACCAATTTTTATTAAAAATAATTATTTTTCTTCTAATATACATTATTGGAAAACCAGTGATTATTATTCACTGGCACTCGAGTCGGATGATGAGGGGGGAGAAAGTATTTACCGAACAGTTGAATCAGTCTTAGATAAATTAGTGGAACAAAATGTACTTACAAAATCCGAAACAAGATTTCCCGCAGGTGTTCAAACAAAAGCAATTGGATATTATGATAGTCGTAAATATCCGGTAGCTTCTCTTTGGTTCAAATCCACCATTCCGGTACTTCGCTATTCCATTGTTTTTAGCTCAAATAAAAACATACAGAACCAACTGAAAGAGTATTTGTCTATTGCAAAAATTAATATTCCAGTTACACAACCAATTGTTGCACCCCTTAAAAAACCTGCAAAAACAATTGAAAAATATGCCGACCTTATTTCATTTAATGAATACTTTCTCTTTTATCAAAACCTTATCAACAATAGTGATTTAGGTTTCGACTGGATTTTTAATACCAAAAACCCCGATTCCCTGGAAATTAAATTTGTTTATATATACCCAAATTCTCCTTTTACCAAAGCAGTTGATTTTAAAATAAATAATAACATAGTAACTATTGTAAAAATAGATGGAGTGCCCACTGCAAAAATTACCCAACAGGAAGCTATAAATTTATTGAACGGTAAGCCTGGAACTAATTGTGAGATTGTACTGAGGATTAAAAAAAACGGGATAGACCTTTTAATATCTAAAACTATTACAAGATCAACTTATACAAACTTAGCCAAAAGTAATTATGAAAAAGGGATTGCAGCATTTAAGAAAGCAAAAATTGATGAGGCTATAAAATATTTTAATGATTATACATACCCCCCATCTCAAATAATACTTTTTAAAATTTACAGTGGCAGAATTTTGGATGAAATTAGCTTTACAAATAAAGAAGATGCAACTGTTTATAATAAGTTGCATAATCTTATTAATATAGACAGTATAAAAAAATACAGTCAAAACCAGGCAGATAATCCTGCCCTAACAGCTCTTTTATCATTGTATTGCAACGAATATCAATTTAATACTTCTGGCCTCACCAATGCAAAAAGTATTTTAACCAAAAAAGCAGCCGATGATGGAGATGTATTGGCACAGGAGATAATGGCATATACACATGCCTGGCATTTTAAGGAAGATGAGGAATTTATATCCAGAGATATTTTGCCCGATAAATTACAGGCAATGTACTGGTATAAAAGAGCACTTGCCGGTGGTTCAAAAGAGGGTGAGAAAATGTGGACAGCGATTAGAAAAATGAAAACCTCAGAAAATGTTTATGGAGTGGACCTTGGCCGAAGCCGTGTTTTTAACTTTAAAGATGCAAAAGCTGTAACCAAAGTAGCACATTTAAAACATGGTTTAATAGGCATTATACCGGATTATATTTCTCCTTTTGGTGTAAATGGTTTTGAAGAAGGCGTTGTGTACACTGTTGACAATTCACATTTACCTTTTACATGGAGTACCCATATTATCCAAAATAAAGATTTTGCAATTAAAAATTATGAAGATGCACTTTATGTTTTTAAGCACGAGTTTAGTAATGGTGATATTAAAGATGTTAATTGGCTTTATTCTCCAAAACAGGAAGGTGCCATTTTAAAAAGTAATGCTGCTGTTTTTACAATTATAGAAAATGATGGGAAATCCTATAAAATGCGAATGATGCTTTATCTGTTAGAAGCAGATGGGGGTTATCAAATTGGGTTGCAATACAGCCAGTGAGAGTAGAGAAAAATAAAAAACTAATCATTCATATTCAGGGACATTTATTTTATAACTTTAAAGTAATTATGAAAAAAACAGCAATCTTCTTTGCAGTAATTGTTTTTAGCCAAATAGTAGTTGCTCAAAAACTTTATGACCCATTAGCTGACATGGAAATTCATAAGCCAACGGCTTTAGAGGATTCGGTTTTAGAAATTATGATGGGATTGAAGATAGGCACCATTAAAATAGAAAAAGATATTAGTGAAGGCGATTATGAAATTTTAAAAGCAACTATTCTTAGAGATAAAACAGCCAAGTCCACTTTTGAAGCATTTGTTATTCAGAATGGCTATGGCAATAGTTCTGAACTAAAAGGTAATTATGACGATGCCAAAAAACTCTACTATAGCATTGTGTGGAAAAAAGGTTTAATCGAAGATTGTGTTAAAGAAGATGCCAGGGTTAAGTTAGGGCATTATTATTACAAAACATGCTACGATTTAGGAAGGCTTTTATCTAAAATGGAGGATTACAAAAACTCATTAAATTTTTATAAGCGGGCTGCTGCTTATTATAAATCAGACTCCTCCCTTTATTTTGCTGCAGTAGCAGGCATTAATGATTTTGAAAATAGCAGTGTAGATTTTTCGAGAGAAGGAAATAGCATATTTAAAATGATAAGTGAGGCTGTAACATTAAAACCAAATAGTGCGGCATACATTTCAACAAGAGCAAAGTTTTATCTTAATCACTTAAAAGATACTGCAAAGGCATTTTCTGATTTTAATAAAGCCGTACAACTAAACCCAAAAGATGATGAGTCATATATGTATTTGGCCTTAATAAATTTTTTAAGATCAAATAATAAGGAGGCCATTAATAATATAACCCAAAGTATAGCAATAAAGAAAAATGAAGGGCGGTACTATGCCTTGCGGGCAACAATGTACAATGAAACAAAAAATTATACTGCGGCATTGGCAGATTATAATGATGCTATTATTTTGGATAATGCAAATGCCAATTATTATATAGCACGTGCAGATTGTAATAATTCAATAAAAAATTACGCAGCTGCTTATGATGATTATGGCTTTGCCACTATGATAAATCCTAATGATACAGATTCAAAAAAGGAATTGCAACGTCTTGACCCATTATTAAAAGCGGAATATGAAAAAATGGGCTTTACACCACAAAATGCTTTTCAATTTTTTATGAACAGAGGAGATACATTTGAAATTAAGAAAAATCTTTCTCAGGCTGTTATGAATTATCAAAAATGCATCATGATGCAACCTAAAAATCCAGAGCTTTATAATAAAGCAGGTGTTATTTTTAACAGATTACGAATGAACAATATTGCCAAACAATATTTGCGCTTTGCCGCTTATACTGATGGTAAAAACCCGGGTTACTTTAATGATTTAGGAAATGCTTATTATGATGAAAAGGATTTTAAAGCAGCCTCCGGATGTTATGATACTGCGGCATTACTTGGGTCCAAAGATGATTTTTACTATAATCTTAATGGAACAATAAAGAAATTTGAACTTAAAAATTACGACGGAGCTATTAAAGATTATACTAAAGCCTACGAATTGCAACCCAAATACAATGACATATACCTCAGAAACAGGGGCACTTTATATTATGAATTAAAAAATTATAAAGCTGCTTTAACCGATTTTGAAGCACTCCATAAATTGGATCCAAACGATAATAGCTATAAAGAGATTATTCAGGCTTTAAAAAGAGAACTGAAAGAGTAATGAAATTAATTATAGGATAACACTTTAAAATTTGTATATGAAAAAATTATTTTTATCTTCTTTGCTTAATGCTGTTGCATTAATTTCTTTTTCACAAATTAATTATACATGGGATGATACTTACCAGGTTACATTGGGCACCAATAAAAATTCAGCAGCCATTGGTAGAAAAGGGTTTACTATAAAAGGTACGGATATAAAAATTGTTGGGTTTTTGTACCGGGGTGATAAAATAGAATATGACAAATTATTTATTGAAACCAGGAGGGATGATGAAGTGGTGGATTCGCTGATTATTCCCTGTTGTGGTATTAGCAAAAAGTGGAGAGATTTTTACATTAAACTTTCTGATGTTAAATACAGTGACAATTATAAAGTAACGGTGTATACGTATGAGGGAAGAAAATATTTACAGGCAAAATATTTTTTTATTAAAAAGGACAATGAGTAAAAATTATTTTTGTTATTTTTAGTAAAACCTAATATTTGCAATATTAAAATAATTCCATAAATAAAATATATAACAAAGGTGGCGTAGTTCAAATTATCTATGCAGCATAAAAATACCCTGCAGTGGGTATTGTACAAATTGTTATTAATCCGTTAGTTTGCTTTAAATATTTAAAAATGAAAAAGATTGTATTAACATCTGTATTCATGGTATCTCTTTTTATTTCTTTCAGCCAAAAAAGTAAAAGTGCCATTAAAAGTCAGGCACTGTACTTTGGGGCAACTTATTCTAATCCCACCCGGCCAGAGTTTGATAAGTACATGTCGGCGATAAGTGATTCACTTAAATTAACCAGCCCGCTACTTGTAAAAAAAGTGTATGGCATTCATGCAGGCATTGTTTTTAGAAATAACAAGAGCGAATTAGAAGCGGGAGGCAGTTATGTATTTGGCCCTTCTTCTAAAAGCAATAATGCTAACAATAGTGTAAGCGCAACTTTATCTACCAATACTTTCGATATTCATTTTGGGTATAATCAATATATTGCCGGGCCACTTTTTATTGGCTTTGATTTAGGCGTAATGAGTAATGATGGAAAATTTACTGTTAGTGGCAGCAATGCTCCACTTTTTGAAGCTTCTCCCGAAAGCCATAATCCATTTAAGGGCTATGTGTTTTTTGCCAGGCCAAAAGCTGGGTTCTTTTTTCCTTTTAAAAAAGATGAGGGGTCAGGATTTAAGCTGAATGCCTTTTATGATATGAGTATATCTAAATACGATTTTTATAATAAAGATATATTTCAGGACAGACTAAAAAATTATAAAGGAGCTGTTAAATCTTCATTTAAAGGTTTAGGTGTACAAGCAAGTTTTTCCTTTTCACTTAAGGATTAAAACATTTTACAAAATCTCATTCTTAACCTTCGGAGCACACGAAACAAAAAATAAAAGTTGCACTTATTGCTTAAGACAGCAAATCTATTTTATATCAAAATCAACAACCACTTTTTCTGTAACAGGATGGCTTTGGCAGGTAAGTATATATCCCTGCTCTATCTCTTCCTGCTCTAAACCCCAATGTACATCCATTTTTACCCGGCCTTCTAAAAGTTTTGCTTTACAGGTACAGCAAACGCCGCCTTTACAGGCAAATGGCAAATCTGCGCCCTGTTGTAAGGCAGCATCTAAAATATTTTCGCTGTTAAATCCTAAATTAAAATCAAAACTTCGCCCATCCAGCTTAATAGTAATATTACTTTTTGGTCCGGTATTGTTAGCTGTTAAATGTTCACTGCTTTTAAACAATTGTTTTCTTCCAGGTGTGGTAAATAATTCAAAATGAATTTTCTTTTTATCAATATCCTGCTGTTCTAAAAAATCTTTTACACAAAAAATCATTTCTTCCGGCCCGCAAATAAAATAGTCATCAATATTTTTGTAGTTAATCAGTTTATTTAATGCAATCAATTTTTCTTTGTCTATTCTTCCGTAATTTATTGGGGCATCAGTTTTTTCCCTGCTTAATATGTTTATGAAGTTAAAACGTTTCAGGTATTTATTTTTTAATCCTTCCAACTCTTCAAAAAATATAATAGATGCCCTGCTGCGGTTACCAAATACCAATGTAAAACTACTTTGTATTTCCGTTTGTAAAGTAGTTTTAATAATAGAAAGTATTGGTGTAATGCCACTACCGGCTGCAAAAGCTGCATAATGTTTGCGGTTGGTAATTTGTAGTTTACAATTAAATTTTCCGGTTGGGGGAAGTACTTCCATTTCATCTCCCTCCTTTAATTCAACATTAGCAAAAGAAGAAAACTTTCCTCCTTCAACCATTTTTACTGCCACCCGTAATGTATTTTCAAAAGGGGCAGAGCAAATCGAGTAAGATCTGCGTATCTCCTCACCATCAATTCTGTTTTTAATGGTGATGTTTTGTCCCTGCTCAAAATAGAATTCTTTTTTTAGATCAGGGGGGATAATAAATTCAATAGAAACGCAATCGGCAGTTTCTTTTACAATTTGTTTTACTTTTAAAGTATGAAAATGAACTGCCATAAAATTATTTTAGCATGCCGTTTAATAAATGAACTGTCATATCGTTTTCCAGCACTTTTGTGCTAATATTTTTTTTATGCCGTTGCCAAAATTCCAATCCTCTTACTGCTGATAATAGGGTAAGCACGGCTACATATGGATTAATTGTTTTTAATTCCTTTTTCTTAACACCTATTTCAATAATGGCAACCAATCGTTTTTCATAACTGCGCCGTTGGTTTAAAAAATTACTTAAAAAGGGTTCCTGCAAATGTTTCCACTCATGATTGGCAACATATACTTCATCAAATTCATCCAGCATCATGGTAATATGAAAACGTATAACAAATTCGATTTTAGTAATAATGCTGCAGGATTTATTTTCAATATTTGTAAGTTGGGCTGTAAATACATTGGCAACTTTAAAACAAATGGTTTGTAATAATTCACTTTTATTGCCGATATGATTGTACAGGCTTGGGGCCTCTACACCTACAGTTTCTGCAAGGTCTCTCATAGAAGTTCCATTAAACCCTTTTGTTCTAAAAAGGGCGGCAGCATTTTTAATGATCACACCTTTTTTACTATCATTTATACCCGGCTTTATTTTGGCCATCCAGTTGTTTTTACAAAACTAACGCTTATTAGTTTTTATTTTTAGTTTTTATATATTTTCCCAAAGTATAAATTAGTAATTTTGCTTTTGAAAAAAAATAGCTATGCAATTACAAGCTGTAAATTCTGTAGACAATATTTCTGCTGAAGATTTTAAGAATAACTATTATAATACCATGAAGCCCCTGGTAATAAAAAACCTTTCAAAAGAGTGGCCTGCGTATAAAAAATGGACCTGGGATTATTTTATTGATATTGTTGGAGATAAGGAAGTGGGAGTTTATAATAATATAAAAAGTGATTCCTACACCCCAATTAATACAGCTGATGCCTATATGAAGTTTGGGGAATATTTAAAAAAAGTAAAAGAAGGGCCTTTGGATTTAAGAATTTTCCTTTTTAATATTTTTCAACATGCTCCAACAATTGTTACTGATTTTACCTGGCCCGAAAATTTAATGAAGGGGTATGTAAAAAAATTTCCTATGCTTTTTGTAGGCGGAGAAGGTGCGGTAACTCATATTCATTTTGATATTGATATGAGCCATATTTTACACACACAATTTATTGGACGTAAAAAAGTATTACTTTTTCCCTACGAGGAGCAATACAAGCTTTACCGTAAACCCTGGGAAGTATTAAGCCTTGCAAATTTTGCCAATTATAGTCGGGATTTTGATTATGAAACATATCCTGCAGTTAGGCTGGCAAAGGGTTATGAGGTAATTTTAGAGCATGGCGATACTTTGTATATGCCGGCAGGCTATTGGCATCATATGGAATATATAGAAGGAGGGTTCGCTATGAGTCTTAGAGCAATGCAAAATACAGTGGGGGGTAAGCTGGAAGGGCTTTGGAAACTTTTTGGTATGAGAAATATTGATACTTTAATGAAAAAAACCAACCCCAAGTGGTGGTACAGCCGCAAAAGACGCCAACTTTTTGAGTTTGCCAACAAGGAAATTAATAAGGCTGGAAAGATTTAATGAAATAAATTACTTTAGTTCAAAATAATCATTACTTTTACAGCCTGCTAGGTTATTAATCCAACTCCAATCTTATTTAAAGCTTTAAAGGATTCCTGTATTGTACAGGTATCGGCTATTATCCAATTATTTTTTCTATTTATTTAATCTGACTGTTTAATAAAGTTATTTATTATACCTTTTTTTCTTGTGGTTTCAGAGGTAAGCAAGGCCGGAGATTTTTATCTCTGGCCGTTTTTTT
>JAYUTC010000288.1:0-3642 GCA_043755395.1 Ferruginibacter sp. | reverse complement strand
ATTGGAAATAAGCCCCGGCATTACCGGAATAATAATTCCAAATCCTATAACATCAATTAAAAGTGTAACAAAAATAAATCCAATTGCTGCACTGCGGTTACTTGACATAATAAAGATTGATCTAAATTTTATTTTGCGCTAATTTAAAGTTTAATATCCAATTCTATAATTTGTTTATTTCTTTAAGGTAATCATATTGCAAATCTTCGTGCAGGGTGCCAATTGTTTTAGTTATTTTTTTTAACTGATTATTATAGATATTTGAAAGCACAGGATTTTTATTTATAGGAATATCCAGTGATTTCATGTTTACACAAAAGTAAATGAGCAATTCTATTTCAACATTTGGTAACCCACTGTAGCGACTGTATTTATTTGCGGTACGCAATATCTTTCTCAATGTTTTTTTTACAAAATAAACATTGCTTTTATTAATATCTTCAAACTGGGCAGCCATTTCGGTTTTTACGTTTGTTATAAAAGCTGCTATATCGTGCGCTTCAAAAAGTAAATACGTTAATAATTCTTTATTCTCTTTTTTAAATCTGGCAAGCCTAAGGCAAAGTTCTGTTACTTTTACAGGAGGTGAATTTTGCAGTTCCTGCTTCAGTTCATTTATTGTTGCTGCTTTCATTGTGCTAAAATACAATTTGTGTTTTATCTTAATTATTTATTACATTTTCAAACTGCTTGTCACTTTATAAAAACACCTGTATTGAGTTCCCATTGAAATAATAGTAAATGGTTCGGAAAATTAAGATGTTAAAGCTAAATTTAATTACAATGGAAAATAATGGGTTTAGTATACAATATATTATACAAGTTAACCTGCCTGATAATGGTAAATGTTAGGTTAAAAGCCTGACAGCATTTTTTCCGTTTATTCCTTATTTAATAGTGGAAATATATTGCAACTAAATATATCAGGAAAGTGTTTTATTAACTTTACCAATCAATACACCGTTTTGATAAATTTGTAAACTGTAATTTCCCTTAAGGTATTTATCAGCTGTTAAAGAAAAATTAAGTTCTTTGCTTTCACCTTTTGAAGTTTCACAGGTTAATTTACAGGAATATATTTTTTTTCCTTCCCTGGTTTCAAAACTTCCTGATTCCCATGGAGATTTTTGTAAAACCTGCCCATCAGGTTGAACGACTACTATAACTACTTCACACTTGCTGTTAAAATTACTGTTATTTTTTACGGTAAATGTTCCTACTAATTTTTCGGCTTGTCCTGCTTCATTGGTTTCCTGCTGATCGTTGTTGGCTAATGCTGAAAAATTAAGATTTGCAGTACTTAATGAAACCAGTGCATTTATTTTGGCTGCAAGGTTTTTGTTTTCTCTTTCAGCCAGTTTAGAATTCTGTTCAATATTCTGTGATTCAAAAGCCATTTGATCCAGGATAGCTTTGAGTTTTTTATTCTCATTTTCAACATCACTGTTTCTGTATTTTAATAAATCTACTTTTTGCTGCAATTCGCCAATCTTCCTGCGGGCAAGATTTAAATCTACATTAGCGCTTTTATCCTGCAAAAGTGTTGCTATTTCATCACGGAGCCTGTAAAATTCTTTTAAATTAATATCCAGATTCCCTTTTAAAGAATCGGCATAATACCAGGCAGTATCCAAGCGGCTATCAAGACCATTAATTGTTGATTGGTAAATTTTTAAAAGTGAATCTCTGGTACTGTCCGGGATAACAGAAACCGGAGTTTTAGCTTCCATTAATTTAGACTTATCCTCCTGTATTTGATGATAATATTGATAACCCCAGGTACATAAAAGAATTATGGATAATAAAAATAAAACCGATGATAATAATAAAAGTGATAATGATTTAGTATCTCTCATGAACTTCCGGGTATATTATTGATGAAAAACATCTTTTACAAATTTGTTGTTATAGTATACAACTTATTTAATAATATGCTGATCAACATATGCAGAAATCCAGCCTACCTGGCCATTTTTTACCAGAAAAAATTGTTTCTTTTCATAAATACCTTCAAACTGCCTCATAATTTTAAGTAAAAGCCCTGTACCTGCCATTAATGCCTTTTGATCAAAAACCTGATTTACTCTTTTTACTTCTTTTCCTATAGTAACTTTATCCAAATCATTATCCCTGATTGATTTTAAAATTGCAGCATCAGATATTGAAGGATAATTTTTATAAACACGTTCACTGAATTTAACTACATCTTCATATGAAACAGGTACAACCGAATTGCCAATTAATTCCGGATAAATTAATGTAGCAACAGACCAGGCAATACCACCACTAAAAGCGATATAATCACTCATAGGATAGGCACCACTTTCATTCACCATATAAATAATTTCAGCATTTTCTGCTCCTGTAAGCACCCTGGTTAATTGCCTGTTATAGTTATCAAGGGTTTTATCATCTTCGCATCTTTTTTCCGTAGCATTTGTAGTACTTTTTGTACCCCAACTCAGTTGAAAAAGTTTTAACATCTTGGTATCACCATTTGGGAAAAAACCACCTTTTGTATTACCACTACCAATATCAATTAAAAAAGTAGTGTATCTTCTGGATTCAGGAACAATACCTATATGAGATAATTTTGCTTCCTGTAGTACATCTATTACAGAAACTTCTCTTGAAGGTTCATTAACTTTAATTTTAAAGGAATCAATTAGGTTTTTAATCCAGAAATCTTTATCATCTTTTTCTGCCTGCACCTTTACCCCACTGCTTATTACAGTATAAACACTTTCAATTGGTATGTTATACTCCTTTGTTGCAGTATTGTATAAATTCGTAATGGCTGTTAATGTTGCCTGAAAACTTGACGGATTAAATGATATAAAATCGGAGTTTATAGATGTATCCTTCAAAATATTGAATGCTCCGCTCTTTTGGGCACTTTTTCCAATTTCAAGAACACTCATTTTTACACCTTTGGAACCTACTTCAATTCCTGCATATACTGCTGAGTTATCATATTTAAGTTTAAAACTACTTTGTGCGCACACAAAAATGGAATTAAGCAACAATATAAATACCATGCTTAATAAGCGTTTGATGTAAAAAGGGAACATTTGGGTAAATTTTTTTTAAAATTACAAAATTGAACCAGTTTTTCATAGTTTAACCTCCTATTGTGTAAAAAATGTGACTAACCATTTTGGTATTTTCAGGTGCATTTTTCTTTATAAATAAATTTCTTATCCATTTAAGTTCGTTGTAGAACTTTTTAAATTTTTTATTTTATTTAAAATACAGTTGGCAATAATTAAACATTTTTGCTGAAAGATAACATCAGTAAGGGTTTTACATTAGTTTAAACATTTTTGAAGTAATGAAAATTACAAATATTTGCTCTGTACGGATAAAAACCCCGCCGTATGTTTGCATCAGAATTAATCGGAGCTTTTTAAAATTTATAGCAATACGCATATCTAAAAAAAAGGGTTCCATTATAAAAAGCTGCCAAAAGCACTTTAACCGTTGCCTGCCATATTAAAATAATCAAACACTATTTGCCTGCTGCCTGAAAAGATTGTTATCCAGTTAACTGTATTTCAATTAACGAAAATCAATAAAACGTAACCTTAAAAAATAAATATTAATTAGTAACCTTAAAATTAAAACAAAATGAAAAATTTAAAA
>JAYUTC010000287.1:0-9142 GCA_043755395.1 Ferruginibacter sp. | reverse complement strand
AAAAGCAACAGTAAAAAAATCGAACGATAATAAGGCTTCAAAAAAAAATAAAGACAATTTTTTTGATGAAGCTTCGGGTAAATTAAAAGAAAGTATACAGGAATTGATGGAAATGTTTGGTAACGGAAACAGAACGGAATAAAACAAATCTGTCATTTTTAAGTTGGCCTTATGGTAAAATTCTCCACCACTATATTAAAATTTGATAAGCAAGGCGAAAAAACCGGTTGGACTTATATCAGCATTTCTGAAAAAATTTCAAAGCAATTAAAACCCGGAAATAAAAAATCATTCCGGGTAAAAGGCATGCTTGACGATTTTGAAATTGAAAAAGTAGCACTGATACCAATGGGGCAAGGAGATTTTATAATGGCTATAAATGCCGCTATGCGTAAAGGAATTGGCAAAAGGAAAGGTGCTGTAATAAAAGTACAGTTACAAAAAGATGATTCGCCCATAATTCCCCCGGCTGTATTAATTGAATGTTTGGCTGATGAACCCGAAGCATTGAAATATTTTAATAGCTTACCCCAGGGCCACCGCAATTATTTTACCAAATGGATTGATAGTGCTAAAACAGATGTTACTAAAGCTAAACGCATTGCATTGGTAATAAAAACTATGGTGCGTAAAATGGATTTTGGAGCTATGCTAAGAGAAGAAAGAGATGAAAGGAAAAAGTTAATGGGATAAGGTACTTTTGTTAAGTATAAAATAATTATAGGTTAAACAATTCTTTTAAAAATTATCTTATTAAAATAGTAGTACCCTTTTGTTCTACCCTTTTTCCACTATCGGTATGTGTGTATTGCAATATCCAAACATAGGTACCAGGGTCGGCAGGCTGACCTTTAAATGATCCATCCCATTTGTTTGTCCAATCTTTGGTTACAAAAATAATTTGCCCAAAACGATTGTATACTTTAAAAATAAGATCAATCGCTTTGTAGGCATTTAATGGATATAGAAAATCATTAAACCCGTCGTTGTTTGGTGAAAAAGCATTGGGCACAGCAATATAACAATTACCTACTACTTTTATTTTTTGTACTGCAGTATCTGCACAACCCAAATTATTGGTCACAATTAGTTGTACCGGTACATCCCTGATAGAAGTTGAAGAAGGATAGACCTGATCTGGCGGCGATTGAATGTTACTGGTAATTCCATTACCAAAATTCCAATTCCAAAAAATTATTTTTCCAAAACTGTTATCTTTAAAACTGGCCAAATCTCCCGGACAAACTACAGATGTTGCTTCAAATGCAGCCTTTAAATCATTATCCAAAAGAATTGTCACTATTACTGAAGTATCTTTACATACACCATTAGATACAATTAACTGTGCTGTTTTTTGTCCGAACGATGCATAAACTATTGATGGATTTTGCAAACCACTGTTTCGGATATTATCAAAATCCCATTTCCACACATTTACTTCATTTTTACCATTATGAAAATAATTAATGGTATCTTTTTTACAACCAAAATTTATGTTGTAAGAAAAATCTGCACTTACCGTATCTTTTGTAGTAAAAATTATGGCAGCTCCTGCAGTTGTTTCCTGTCCGCATTCATTTATTATTGTGTTGCCATCACTACCGGTTTGTAATTGTATCCTGTAAACTCCTTTTGTTTGAATAGGTGCAGATAATTTTACTTTAATAAAAGGTGTTAATCCATCAGCAGCACAAACACCCGATGCCCCAATCACTGTTACTATCGAAGTACCCGAAATAGTGGTTACTTTAAAATCACTTCCATCTGCAGCAATACTGCTGCAGCGTATAAACCTGAGTTGTTTACTAAAATTCAACTGCAGTTCATCTGATGCACAACCAACCTTATCTAAACTATCCATTGGCGTTGGAAATACAGGATATACCACCATAGGGATATTTTCACTAACGGGAATCAATCTATCACAATTATCTTTTAAGGTATTGGCATCTGCACCATTTTTTATGGAGATTATATAGTTACCAGGTGGCAAAGGTTTATCAAGTGTAAGAATTACAGAATCCATATCAAACCCTGTGGCACAACCAAAACCAGTTGCACCAATAACATTTGCTACGTTTGGCATAATGGTGAATTCTGCACCATTGGCTGACAGCGATAGGCATTTCATCCGTTTATTGGTTTTTATCACTGCCTGAGTACCATCGCAAATAGCCCTAGAACTTTGAAGGTGTGGCTCTTTTGGGTCAGTAATAACTGCAGTACCACCAGAAAAAGTTAAATCATAGCCTTCTGTACTTCCTTGGGTCCAATTAGTAACCATTAATAAATAATCGTGGCCGACGGTGATGGTAGGCATGTTGTTATAAGGACTATTACCAGCAGCATCTCCCTGACAATGTACATTTCCGGAGCCACTTGGAATACAGCCTGTTGGCGAATTGGGAAAAGGTGCACCTGCGCCACAACCGAGAGTACCATAAGTATTTAATGAAACCTGTAATGAAGCATCGGAAAAAACATCGGTAGGATTTCTTCCTGTTACATCAACTAAAATCCAGTCATAATCATCTGAACATAAACGCCCCCTGATTAAAAAACCCAGTGTGCCCGTTTGGTAGCAGGTAAATTTATACCAGAAAGATTTGTCGGAAGTTACTATTTCACTGCAACCGGTATGTGCCACATTTGGCCCGGTACATTGGGTTACTTTGTCCTGATGAAAAGTATCGGTTCCACAAACAGGAATAGCATTATCCGGCGTCATTCCGGGAAGTGAACAAGCCTGACCATAGTTTTTAATTGCTATAGCAAATATTAAAATCAGTAGAAATGGTATCCTTTTAAACATAACTATGGTGAAATTATTATAAAGATGCCATTGTAGATAATATTGCTGCAAGTGTTAATAAGGTTTTAACAAATAAAGAGGATAAATATTGCCCAATTACATAAGTGAACCAATTTTTTATCCAATTACTTCACCTTACTTTTTATCTCCTGCAATTTCAACAAAGCCTCTACAGGAGTTAATCGATTAATATCAACTGCTTCCAGCAAAGTTCTTATTTCATCAAATGTAGCCGAGTGAGCATCAAAAATACTGAGCTGCATTTTGGGGCTGTTTAAGTGTTTAACTGCTTCATCGGTATGGCTGTTACGGCTTTCTTCCAACTGCTGTAAGATTTCGTTGGCACGGTTTATCAGTGAAGGAGGCATACCAGCCATTCGAGCTACATGAATACCAAAACTATGTATACTGCCACCGGGTGCCAGTTTACGCAGGAAAATAATTTTATTTCCCACTTCCTTATTAGTTACATGATAGTTCTTTACAGTGTGCAATTTATTTTCCAGTTCATTCAACTCGTGGTAATGGGTGGCAAATAATGTTTTGGGAGAATGCGGACTGTTATACAAATGTTCTACAATACTCCAGGCTATGGAAATTCCATCATAGGTGGATGTGCCCCTTCCGATTTCATCCAGTAAAATTAAACTGCGGCTGGTAATATTATTGATGATACTGGCCGTTTCATTCATCTCCACCATAAAAGTACTTTCGCCTCCACTTAAATTATCGCTTGCACCAACTCTTGTAAATATTTTATCCGTCAATGGGATTTTTGCATCTGCAGCTGGTACAAAGCTGCCCATATGTGCCATTAAAGTAATGAGTGCAGTTTGCCTTAGTATGGCACTTTTACCAATCATATTTGGTCCCGTTAAAATAATTATTTGTTGAGAAGAAGGATCGAGTAAAATATCATTGGCAATATAAGATTCACCAATTGGTAAATATCTTTCTATTACAGGATGCCGACTGTCTTTCAGATCTAAAATATTGCCATCGTTTAACAAAGGTTTTTTATAATTGAACTGTAAAGCATTGCTGGCAAAACAGGTTAAGCAATCCAGTATGGCCATTACATGCCCGTTTACCTGCATGGGTGCAATATAATCCTGCAACTCATTTAATAACTTTTCGAAGAGCTGCATTTCAATGGCTAAAATTTTATCTTCTGCACCAACAATTTTTTCTTCGTATTCTTTTAATTCAGGAGTAATGTAACGTTCAGCATTTACCAAAGTTTGTTTGCGTATCCAGGTTTCCGGCACTTTAGTTTTGTGTGCATGTGTTACTTCCAAATAATAACCAAATACATTATTAAAGCTGATTTTTAAAGAAGAGATACCTGTAGCTAAAGCTTCTTTTTGCTGCAACTGAATTAAATAATCTTTTCCGCCACTGGCAATTTTTCTAAGATCGTCTAATTCTTCATTGATACCAGTGGCAATAACGCCGCCTTTAGCTGCAGCAACAGGCGGATTTTCATTCAGCTCTTTTAAAATTTTTTCTAAAATATATTTACATGGATTGAGTGAATCGCCTAATCTTTTTAAATAATCGTTTGAAGTATTTTCACAAATGAGCTTAATGGCTTCCGTTTGTTGCAAACCTTTTGCAATTTGTAAAACTTCCCTGGGATTCACTTTTTTTAAAGGTACTTTACTCACCAGCCTTTCCACATCACCCGCCTGTTTAATATGCTGTGTTATTTTATGCCTCACATCAACTTCTTTAATAAAAAACTCTACCGTATTTAAGCGTTCGTTTATTTTATTAATATTATTCAATGGCATAATAAGCCAGCGCTTCAATAATCTTGCCCCCATTGCACTCACAGAATTATCCATTACTTTCAACAAAGTATTCTGGCCTTCTCCACCAAACAATTCTAAATTTCTAATGGTAAATCGATCCATCCATAAATGTTCATCCTTATCAATTCTTTGTATAGAAGTGATATGGCCGAGGTTGGGATGTTCGGTATCTTTTAAATAATGTAATACAGCACCAGCAGCAATAATAGCAACAGAAAGATTTTCAATACCAAAGCCTTTTAAGCTGTGTGTGCCAAAATGTTTTAATAAACTTTCGGTTGCATAAGCTTCGGCAAAAACCCATTCATCTAAAGTGTAGGTAAAAAAAATTGTGCCGAATAAATCTTTAAACTGCTTTTGCCTGTTGCGTTGAAAAATTACCTCGGCAGGTTTTAAGCTTTGCAACAATTTATCTGCATAAGCTGTATCGCCTTCTGCTAAAAAAAATTCTCCTGTACTGATATCTAAAAATGCAATACCAACTTTTTCATTGTCAAAATGTAAAGCGGCTAAAAAGTTATTGCTGTTATGTTCCAATAATTTATCACTGGTGGCTACACCAGGAGTAACCAATTCGGTAACGCCACGCTTTACAATACCTTTAGCTTGTTTGGGATCTTCCAGTTGATCGCAGATAGCCACACGATAACCGGCCTTTACTAATTTATGTAAGTAAGTATCTAATGCATGATGAGGGAAGCCTGCTAATTGAGATGACTTTTCATCCCCATTATTTCGTTTAGTAAGTGTAATTCCCAAAACGGAGGAAGTCTTTACAGCATCATCACCAAATGTTTCATAAAAATCTCCCACCCTAAAAAGCAAAATAGCATCAGGGTATTTAGCCTTGATGGCATGGTGTTGTTGCATTAGAGGAGTTTCGCCAACTGCTTTTGCCATAGTTGGCAAAAATAGGACAACAGAAACTATGAAACTTGCAAATATTTGAAATATTTTTTAGTGTTTGATAAATAAAATCCCCAGTTCAACTACTTTTTATACTCACTCAGTATAATTCATTTTAAGTTGCTATTTAAAAAATATTCTTTTGTGTAGAAGTTGTAATTAACAAAACAGTCTGTCAACTGAGCCTGTTAATTTTTGAAATAGAAATAATGTCCGGATAATTTTTAAATAAATATAAAATATTATTCTTTTCAAAACTGGTAACACAGTACAGGCTCAGGCTGACAGCACAAATCATTTAAAATTATTTTTTATGAAAGCAATACACAAATCAGGTATTTTCTTTTTAGTTTTCTTACTTCATTTAAATGCAAATAACGCTATTTCTCAAATTGCATGGAATGGGTGGGGTACAATTAATCTTTCTGCCCCCATAACAAATAAATTGGATATCCGCCTTGGACAGTTAAGGGCTTACGAATTTAATGGAGGGAAAAATACTTTTAACCAAACCCAGTTAAGATTTGAGTATGCTATTTTAAAAAATACCAAATTTTATATTGGCGGCTTAATAAATGATATCCCATCCAGTACAAAAGGAGTAAGGAAAAGAGTTTTTGGAAGGGTAACCTATAAAGCAAAATTTTTTGATGCTGTAAACTGGACGAACGGAATTCATGGCGAAATAAATTCTAAAGAAGAAAACCGTTTTAAATACAGGCTAATGCTTTACTCCAGCCTGGGATTAAAACACCGGCTTACTCCACTAAAGCTTTCGCCATCCATAACCTATAACCTGTTTTATAATATTGGCGGCGATTCACTTCAGTATTATACTAAAACAGGAATAAAAACTGTAAAACAAACAGCAGATGGTTTTCACAGGGGGAGGTTATATTTAAATTTAAATTCAAAAATAAATGGCCGCTTAAGTGTTACCGCTTATGCAATGTTTCAGCGGGAGTTTAATCTTTTTACAGATACCAATCATTCAATTAATGTTTTAAATCCTTTAACAGGAAAAGTAGCAAGATCTTTTGATAATATCAATACAGCAGGACTAACCCTGGATATTTCTCTTGGAAAAGAGGGAGGCAAAAAACCATTATTTCAATAAAATCAAAATTTTAAATATTCTAAATCTAAAAATTATGCAACCACGAATAAAAAAATCAATTGTTTGCAAAAACATAAATCCATATTCTATTGACGCAGATTTAATAGAGACATATATTCCATCTGTAGGTGATGTAGCTGTTTTTGAAGTATTAAAAATTGGCAAGCACACTAATATTCAATCGGATGCCAAAAGAAATGTTACTATTGTTGAAGGTGATCATATAATGGCGGCCTTTGGCACACGCTATGCAACAGAACAATTTGAAGGATATTTACCAAGTGAGTGTGTACAGGAATTTCACATACTTGGAGCAGGAGGAACTGTAGGAATCATACATTCTATGCACAGCAAGTTTGAACATATTGGTCCAACCAGTATAAGAATTATTGGTTATGCAGTAGATGAAAAGGGTGAAATATTGAATACAAAAAAAATAGTTCAGCATGAGATGATCAGATTCACAGGAGTGCTTCCTTCTTTGTCTAAAATAATTCTTTCTGTAGGATCTTCAATGGATAGCGGAAAAACAACTACAGCTGCTTATATGGCACATGGCTTGAAAGCTGCTGGAAAAAAAGTAGCGTTTATAAAACTAACCGGTACAATTTATACAAAGGATCCTGATATGGTTTTTGACCTAGGCGCTGACATGATAACTCATTTTGGAGACATGGGATTTCCTTCTACCTATATGAGCGACGAACAAGAATTGATGGATCTGTATGAAACTTTAGTAAATAAAGTATTGCCCTGTAACCCGGATTATATTATTATTGAAATAGCTGATGGTCTTTTTCAAAGAGAAACCAAAATGCTTTTAAATAATAAAAAATTTATGCAATCAGTTGATCAGGTAATATTCAGCAGCGGAGACAGCCTTGCTGCAATTCAGGGAATAGAAATATTAAGTAAGTGGGATATACGTCCTTTTGCATTAAGTGGTTTATTAACAGCAAGCCCATTATTAGTTAAAGAAGTAGAAGCAAATTGCAGCATTCCTGTATTTACAATTGAGCAATTAGCCAAAGGAGAAATGTTATACTTATTACAACAAATGATAGCTAAAAATGCCTGAATAAATGTTGAAATATAAAATTATAAAACAATTTATCCAGCAAAATAAATTCTATTTCGCATCAGCTCTTGTAACAGGGATTATAAGCAGCATTTGCACTGTTTTACTTAGTCTTAGCATTGGAAAATTTTATGAAATTTATTTTAATGATACTGGTAACAAAAGCAGGATAATGCAATTGATTGGCATTGATTTTGGAAATAGTCTTTTTACCTTTTTTATGTTCTATGCAACTGTGCTGGTGTTAAAGGGAATAACTGAATGGATGTTTTATTTTTTTTCAAAAGTAAGTGCAGACAGGCTTTCTCTTTCCCTGAGAAACAGGTTATTTACCAGACTTTTATTTGCTCAACCTGAAGTTTTTGCAAAAAAAGCTCCGGGAAAATACCTTCTGCGGTTTAGTGGTGATTTACAGGCAATTCAAAATTTTTTTACAAAAGGAGTAATTCTATTTTTAAAAGATATTTTTTTTCTGTTTATTGGGTGTTGGTTTTTGATGAAAACCGATTATAGCCTTGCACTGGTAGTTTTTTTATATATACCCCTATTGCCTGCAATTAATTATTTTTTTAGCAGGGCTTTAAAAAATATTATTATAACCAGGCGTAACCAAAAAAGTGAATTACTTGCTTTTGTAAGTGACCGGTTTTTTAATATGGTTCCATTAAAAGTTTTTCATAAAGAGGGTATTGAGAAAAAACGCTTTAAAAAGAAATCTTCAAAATTATACAAAACATCTGTACAATACCATCGCAGGTATGCTTTTGTACAAGCACTTACTTCGATATTATTATATTCTTTACCTGCAGTGTTACTATTTCTGGTAGCTATACAGGAAATTCAAATCAGTAAGGGGCACTTAATGGCTTTTATTTTATTGATTTTTATGCAATTATCCGCACTAAAGCGGATTGGAAAAATACAAACTATCTGGCAGGCTGGCATAACATCACTTAATAAGATAACACAGCTATTGCATTACCCGGCGGAAGATAGAAGCATTTGTAAAGAATTATTAGAATTTAATTCGCTGGAACTACGCAGAAAAATTAATGCCCAGGATCTCATTATTAAAAGTGCAATAAAAGGGACTATTAATATTATTACACATCCTGACACAGATTTATTCCTTAAAATATTTTTGGGTATAAAGCCAGATACTAATGAAGAAATAACTTTAAATGGTAGTTCTTTAAAAAAATATTCAGTAGCAGAGCTTCGCTGTATCATTGGCGTATCATCAAACCATATAAGCCTATATGGCAATACCATTTATGAATCAGCAGTAAATGAACGAACAGAAAATAAGGAAAAACTTTTTACTGAAATATTATATAAACTGGGTTACAAAAGTAATGGGCCTAATATAATTGTCGGAGAAAAATTAAGTGCCATAAATTTTCAGCAAAGAAAAC
>JAYUTC010000286.1:0-3654 GCA_043755395.1 Ferruginibacter sp. | reverse complement strand
GTGTTTTTAGCAAAGTATATACCAATACATTCTTTATTGCGGTGCAGCAGCGGTTTTAGTAGTATAGTTTCCATAAAAAAATTAAAAATAACAATGGTATCTAATGCCTTTTTGTGGATAGGGTTCAAGGCTTCGCCATCCCTCAGTTACATGGTTAATTAACTTAGGGCACAATAATAAATCTAATATAACAAATAGTTTTGATGCAGCAACTTAATTTGATAATTACTTTTAGGGTTAAGTAATTTATTCTATTATCAGAAATTTTATGGCATTGTACGGCTGTGCAAAAAATGGGGATGCAGCAGTATTACAAAAAGCAGTATAATCATTATTTAATTCAATTACTCTTTAAGCTTTAGTGGCATTTTGCTTTTTTCCTCTGCCTCCCGTTGTACTGCAATAGACCGTAAAGATTTTATACTTACATTAAGCTCGAAGCCAATAAGTAAAACAAGTGAATTTATAAAAATAAGCGACATCAGCATTATAATAGTTCCTATAGAACCATAGAGTGCATTATATTTTCCAAAATTATTTACAAAAAAAGAAAACCCCAATGTTGCCAGTATACTTAAAAAAGTAGCTAATATGGTACCCGGCGAAACAAGTTTCCAACGCTTTTTAACTGCCGGGGCATACTTATAAATAAATGCAATGGAATAATAAATAAGGGCAATAATAAAAATCCAGCGTACATAATAAATAAACTCCTGCCACCAATTACTTTTAATGCCCAGCCACTTTAATACAACTCCCTGGGTTATTAATAAAATAAGACAACCCAATACAAGTCCAAAAATTAATGCAGTAAGCCTTATGGCAATCCACCGGTCATGTAATCCTTTTCTTTTTGCAAAACCAATATAGTTTTTATTGAAAGATCGCATTAAACCCATCATGGCATTTGATGCAAAAAATAATGCCAGCAATAACCCAAAAGACAGTAAACTGAAAACAGGTGTGCCAAAAAAAGTTTTATCAATAAAAGTGATAATATTTTTATTGTATCCCTCTGCAGGTATAATATCGTTAATTAAAAGCGTTATCTGTTTTAGTATTTCCTTTTTTTTAAAAAAAGGCAGTTGTGGTATTAAGGTAAATAAAAATAAAAAAGAGGGAGGTATGGCCATTATAAAATTATACGAAATTGCTGATGCCCTTTCTGTGAGGCCAATAGTTTTTACCTGCCTGTAAAAAAATTTTATTACATCATACAACGGCACTCCCTCAAAACCGGGTAAATACCAGTGTTTGCTTTTGCGTAAGAAAAAAGCAACAGGGGTTTTAGTTACTAATATGCGTTCCAGCCTTGTCATTGTATGCTACAAGATACTAATCTCATTTAATATTTACACTATCAAGAAAATGCTGATATTTTTTTGCGTTACTTATATGTTCCTGATAACTATTGGTAAAGTTTGAAAGCCCCGACCAATCGGGCCGGGCCACAAAAAATAAATAATTGGTGCCTGGCGCATTTAAAACAGCATCAATTGTATTGGGCGATGGTGTACAAATAGGGCCGGGGGGAAGGCCACTTTTAAAATAGGTATTGTAGGGTGAGCTGGCTGCAGCATTTTTGTGAGAATTTCTAATTCTTTTTAAACCAAAATCCCGCAAAGCAAATTTTATGGTGGGGTCGGCTTCAAGTCTTTGTCCTTGTTTTAGCCGATTGATATAAGCGCTGGCAATTTTTCCTTTATCTTCTTCCATATTGGTTTCTTCCTCTACAATACTTGCCATGGTATAAATCTGCTGAGGCGTCATATTTATAGCAGCAGCTTTTTGCTGCCTGCCCTTATCCCAAAATTTTTGTTGCGCAGTAAATAATTTTTTAAATATTTTAGATGGAGTAGTGTTCCATAAAATGCTGTAGGTATCAGGTATTACAACCGTCATAACGGTATTACTATCTACTTTATATTTTTTTAAAGAATCAATATTATTTAAAAATAAAATTACACTTTGCGAATCACATTCAAAATTGTTCGCAATTTTTGCAGCAAAATCTTCTTTAGTCCTTAATTTATTAATTACAAGGTTTACCGGGCTCTGATTACCGGATCGTAACATTCGTACCAAACTAAAAATACTGCTTCCGCTTTTTATTTGATACCGCCCGGCTTTTACTTTAATCGGATAACCGGCTTTTTTTGCAACAAGGTTAAACCAAAATTCTCCTTCAATTATTTTAGCTTCCTTTAAACCCTTTATTACCTGCTGGTATGTTGCGTTTGTATGTACATAAAAATATTTTTTTTCGGGATCATTTATTGTTGGCCCAAAAATTTGCCAACCAAAATAAATGCAGGCAATAATGATAAAGGCAAGTACAGCAAAAATTATTCTCTTTTTCATTTTTATTTATTAGCCGGGGTTTATATCAATTGTTTTACAATAATAAAAAAGCGGGGCTAAGTTTTTTTAGTGGTATCAGCAAAGTAAATTAAAAAACCCCGGTGTTACCATCGGGGAAATTAAATATTTTATAAATTTTTAAATGTGTTATTTAGCAGAATCAGTTTTAGGTTGTGCAGTTCCCGGCATTGGTGCCGTATTTGCAGGTGGAGCTACAGTTTTTGCCGGTACAGTTGATACTCCTTTTAATAAATCATCATTTTTTGTTGAGCCACCGCCATTTTTAGGGATAAAAGCAGGCGAAATAAGGCAAAGTATACCTACAATGGCAGCAAATAACCAGGTGCCTTTTTCCAAAACATCAGTTGTTTGTTTTACACCCATCAACTGGTTACTAAAACCACCCAAACTGGCTGATAAACCACCGCCTTTGGGGTTCTGTATTAATACAATCAATCCTAAGATTATAGAGGCAATAATTACTAAAATTCCAAATAAAACTAACATGTTATGATCCTTTTAATTGTTCGATTTTGGCTGCAAAGTAAGCGATTTTAGAGGGATTGAGCAAACTTAATTTTTTATACACTTCAATGGCTTTTACCAGCTTACCCTGCCGGGCAAATACTTCGGCCATTGATTCGGTAACCACTTCGCCTTCTGTATTACTTTTTTCTGCCAGATTTTGGATAGTAACATCAGTAATGTTCTGGCTCATCTCTGTGGCCGGCACATGTATTTTCTTCATGGTTTTAAGCCAATCGGTAAAGCTTTTAAGTTGTTTGCCTAATTTATCTGCCGGCAGGTTGTCATCGCTTAATTTAATACCCTGCGATGCAAAATAATCTACCAGGTGCAGTGGCTCAAAAGTTAAGGCATCCTCGTTACCGGCAGTTGATATAATGGTTGATATATTTATTTTAATAGGTGCAATTTCTTCTTCTACTATCGCTTCATCATCATCGTTATCAGCATTTTCTGCCAACATCAATTCTTCGGGCGATAGTTTTAAATTTTCTGATATTATGGGCGGTGCAATACTGCCCGTACTTTCTGTTATTATTAATTTTTCAGGTTGGGGTATTTGCATTTCAGTTGTTGCATCATCATCATTATCCGCATTTTCAATTGCTTCGTTAATAATATTTGCGGGTTTTGTATACTGCAACTGAAAGTTTAACCAATAAGGGTTATTAAAAAATAAAGCAGTTTTTGCTGCCTGTTCATTATAAGTGGAATGCTCTTCATTTATTTGTTGCAACAGAAAAAATTGGGCTGGTATAAAATAAGGAT
>JAYUTC010000285.1:0-3662 GCA_043755395.1 Ferruginibacter sp. | reverse complement strand
CATACCATCAAAAAAGTTATTCAACCTATATGTGAATAACCCACTCTTAAAAACTGAAAATAAAAAAAAGGCTGCCTACATATGAGACAGCCTCTTTTATGGATGGTAAACTGTTTATTACTTAAAAATACCTTCATCCACTTTAACATTCGTTTCAATTTTATCATAGTTTGTTTCTCCACGGTTGTTGGTGGTGGTATAGGCAAACCAATAGCCATCTGCATTTTGTTTGTAATTGGTATAAATTGTAAATATTTCTACCTCTTCACCATTAACATTACTTCTTGTAGTTGTTTTAAATAACCGGTCTGTTTTTGTATCTATAAAATAATTGGTATTATTGCCATTCTTAAAAACTACTTTTATTTTGAAACATTCCATACCATCAACAGTTTCTTTACCTGCTAGCTCAACTTGTATACCTTTTTCTTTGTAGTTTACAAAAATACCTTTAAGGTCCATGGCAATTTGGCCTGCTTTTAAAAGGTCAGCCGGCATTTCGGTTGGGTCACTCATTCCTTGTACTGGCATAAAAATAATACCTTTTGACATTGTAGCTATCTGGTAATTTTCTGTACCATTTATAGAAATATCTGCCCTGGAACCAACTCCATGCAGTATAGTACTAATAATAGACACATCGGTTCCCTGTATATTCAGATTTCCTTCCTTTCGAACACTGTTTATTGTGGCTAATTTTTCTTTACCCCCCATTGCTGTAATATTCTTCTCAATTACTTCATCTACTGTTTGCGCATTCAAAGCAATCACTGAAAATATGGCAAAAAAAATGATTGCAAGACTTTTTAACTTGTTCATATTTATTTTTTTTAGATTTTTATTCTGGTTTATATAATTTGGAATTAACGGGTTTATTCAATTCGATTTTATCAAAAGTAGTACCGCCGGCAGTAGGCCCCTGCCCCTTTGTTTCATTGGTGTGTGCAAATAAAACGCCCTCAACTTCGTGATAATCTGAGTAAACAGTAATTACTTCTGCATCCACCCCCGAAGCGCCTCTTCCACCCATTCCTCCACCTTTTTGGGAAGATTGATGCAATAGATTTGTTTTGGTATCAATCCAGTAAAAAATTTCCTTTCCGGCATTAGTAATCAGCTTTATTTTGAAGCATTCTATCCCATCCGGAGACTCCTTACCTGCCAACTCTGCCTTATGCCCCTTGGCAACATAATCAACCAATGGTCCGGCAATGTCCAATTCTGTTTGCATTCCAGCTACGGCTGCTGCGGGCATTGCGGCAGGTGTGGTACTTCGCATAGAAAACATTGACCATCCTTCTTTATCTGTAATTAAGGAAAACCCATTTCCAGCCCCCATTTCAAACTCGGTACGGCTAAGTTTCCCTTGCTCCTTGGTAACTTTTACTGTTACTTCATTGCCCATCATTTGCCTTGCACCCTCCATATAAATCGTTTTTATGGCAAGCAATTTATCTTTGCCGCCCCTGGTTTTCATATAATTGTCTATTACTTCGTCAACAGATTGTGCCTTACTATACTGGGCAATTACCAAAAACATTACCAGGAAACCGAAAATTAAAATACTTCTTAACATAATTTTGTTTTTTGGAAGAGCAAAATAATAAATATTTTTATTTAAAGCCAATATTAACACAATGTTTGTGTAAATGTTTTACCACCGGTAACTTTATATTTACAAAAAATTAAAGAGTAATGAATATAAAGGGCAATATTGTTGACATATTTAATAAAGAAATTTATTATGGCCAACTGACCATTGAAGGCAAAAAAATTATTTCCATTGAAAGGCTCCCAACTTTAAACCTTAAACTTTCAAATTTAAACTATCTGCTACCCGGTTTTATCGACAGCCATGTACACATTGAAAGCAGTATGCTGGTACCTTCTGAATTTGCAAAATTAGCGGTAGTGCATGGCACTGTAGGTACCATAAGCGACCCCCATGAAATTGCAAATGTATGCGGAATGGCAGGCGTAGCGTTTATGATTGCCAATGGAAAAACTGTGCCTTTTAAATTTCATTTTGGGGCACCAAGTTGCGTACCGGCTACTATTTTTGAAACAGCAGGGGCAGTTTTAAATGTTGCTGATGTTGATACATTGTTGCAAAGCGATGATATTTTTTATTTAAGCGAGATGATGAATTTTCCGGGGGTACTTAATGAGGATGAAGAAGTGCTGAAAAAAATTGCCGCCTCAAAAAAATACAACAAACCTGTTGATGGCCATGCACCTGGATTGATGGGAGAAATGGCAAAAAAATATATTGATGCAGGCATCAGCACCGATCATGAATGTTTTACTGCTGCCGAGGCTTTAAATAAATTACACTACGGTATGAAGATCTTGATACGTGAAGGAAGTGCCGCAAAAAATTTTGAAGCCCTTATTGATTTAATGCATGAACATTATGCCATGATGATGTTTTGCAGTGATGATAAACATCCTGATAGTTTAGCAGAAGGACATATTAATCAGCTTTGTGCAAGGGCAGTTGCAAAAGGCATTGATGTTTTTAAAGTATTGCAGGCAGCCTGTATCAACCCTGTATTGCATTATAAAATGAAAGTGGGCTTATTAAGAGAAGCTGATACTGCTGATTTTATTGTTGTGGAAAATTTAAAGGATTTTAAAGTACTGCAAACTTATATTGATGGAGAATTAGTGGCAGAGAATGGAAAGTCAAAAGTAAAAACAGAAAAATCAAATTTAATAAACCAGTTTAACTGCAGTGAGAAAAATATTTTAGATTTTAGATTTACGCTTACCGATTTTAGTAAACCTGTTTATGCCATTGAAGCATTGGATGGGCAGTTAATTACCAATAAAATTGTTTGCAGGCCAATTATAAAAGATGGTTTTTACCATAGCGATATTGCAAATGATATTTTAAAAATTATTGTTGTTAACCGGTATAAAAACGCCCCTGTTGCAAAAGGATTTATTAAAAATTTTGGGTTGAAGAAAGGAGCTATCGCTTCTTCTGTTGCACACGACAGCCATAATATTGTAGCAGTGGGTGTAGATGATGAAAGTTTAATGAAAGCGGTAAACCTGGTTATTACTGCACAAGGAGGTGTAAGTGCTGTACATAATACAAAAGAGATGGTTTTAGCATTACACGTTGCCGGATTAATGAGTAATGAAGATGGATATAAAGTTGCCAGTGCTTATACTGCCATTGATAAAATGGTGAAAGAAGAATTATCCAGTACACTTACTGCACCATTTATGACCTTATCTTTTATGGCACTATTGGTAATACCCCATTTAAAACTAAGTGATATGGGTTTGTTTGACGGGGATGGGTTTGCATTCGTGAAATAGAATTCCTGTAAATATTTATTCAACTTTTGCCCCAACAATTTTCATGGCCACACTATCCGTTCCTTTGGGCGCAAAGTATTTTGTTTTAAAATTAGTGCTGCTGCCCGGTGCAATCGTTTCATAAATCACTTCATGGTCTTTTTCCAGCAACGCCCCTGTTTTACTGTAAAAACTCAGCTCAACATCCACATCTTTATAACTAACCACTTTGGCATTATTACTGATAGACCCTTTAATAACTGTTTGTCCCAAAAGGTTTTTCTTATCATGACCATTTACAGTTAAAAACCGTTTTGGCGATTTCTTCTCTGTTTGTTCCAGTGTTTCTTTTG
>JAYUTC010000284.1:0-3666 GCA_043755395.1 Ferruginibacter sp. | reverse complement strand
TCTTTTTAACAACACCTTATCTGGGGTTGATGTATTATTTTATGCCTAAAGCCGCCAATCGCCCGGTTTATTCTTATAGGCTTTCTATTATTCACTTTTGGTCACTAATTTTTTTATATATCTGGGCTGGCCCACACCATTTATTATACACTGCCTTGCCTAACTGGGCACAATCATTAGGTATTGTTTTTTCTGTAATGCTTATTTTTCCCAGTTGGGGCGGGATGATAAATGGATTACTCACATTGCGAGGAGCATGGGATAGGGTAAGGGATGATGTAATTTTAAAATTTATGGTTGTAGCCGTAACAGCATATGGTATGGCCACTTTTGAAGGCCCCATGCTTTCATTAAAAAGTGTTAGCGCAGTTTCTCATTATACCGATTGGATTGTTGCACATGTTCACGTAGGTGCATTAGGCTGGAATGGCATGCTAACTTTTGGTGTTTTATACTGGATTTTACCCAGAATATTTAAAACAGAACTCTATTCAAAAAAATTGGCTAATAATCATTTTTGGTTAGCAACACTCGGCATTTTATTTTATGCCATACCAATGTATTGGGCCGGTATTCAACAAAGCCTGATGTGGAAACAATTTACAGAGGCTGGCCAGTTAAAATATACTTTTCTGGAAACAGTTACCTATATGAAACCATTTTACGCAATGCGTTCAATAGGGGGAACGCTTTATTTAATTGGCGCATGCCTTATGGTGTATAACTTATATAAAACTGTAAAAGCAGGAAAATTAGTTTTTAATGAAGAAGCAGAAGCTGCACCATTGCAAAAAGAATATGTGGCACATAAAGGAGAACATTGGCATAGGTTAATTGAAAGAAAACCTATTCAGTTTATGATTATTAGTTTAATTGTAATATTAATTGGTGGTATTATAGAATTGGTTCCTACATTTTTAATTAAATCAAATATTCCTACTATCAGTAGTGTAAAACCATATACACCGCTGGAATTACAGGGCAGGGATATTTATGTTAGAGAAGGTTGTTATGTTTGTCACTCACAAATGATACGTCCTTTTAGAAGTGAAACAGAACGATATGGCGAATACTCCAAAGCCGGAGAATTTGTTTATGATCATCCTTTTCAATGGGGCAGTAAACGTACCGGACCCGATTTAGCCAGAGAAGGAGTTGGTAATTTAAAAAAATCTGATGGCTGGCATTTCCGGCACTTCAGAGAACCTTCTTCTATGAGCGAAGGCTCTATTATGCCGCCATATGCATTTATGATAGAGCAGAATTTAGATACTTCCACTACTGTTGCAAAAATAAAAGCCATGCAAACACTGGGTGTGCCTTATCCAAAAGGTTACGAATACCAGGCCAATAGTGAATTGATGATGCAGGCAAACAATGTTCGTATTAATTTAAAAATTGAAGGCATTCAAATCCCTGCCAATAAGGAAATCATTGCATTAATAGCTTACCTGCAACGTATGGGAACCGATATCAGTAAATCTAAAATAACCAGTCAAAATAAATAGCAATGTTCAAATTTATAAAACAATATGCCGAAACAATAAACAATGCCAATATCTATCCCATGATATCATTGTTGATTTTTTTAATCTTTTTTATTGTGTTGCTTGTTTTGGTTAAAAAAATGAAAAAAGAAAGAGTAACAGAATTATCCAAAATTCCTTTTGAAAAAGATGAATTAACTAACTCAACCTTATAAATTAAATAAGTATGTATTTTATTAATTTAGTAATGAAAAAATTTATCCTTACGTTTTCTGCATTATTTGCTGTAATATTCTTAATGGCACAAAATACTACGCCAGCAGCAGCAGAACCATCAGTAACTTCAGGATATAACCAATTGGCAACACTTTTAATAATAGTGACCATTGTATTAGCATTTGTAATTTGGGGACTTGGCCAGGTTTTAATTGTATTGGGCAGGCAGTTGCTGCTGAAAAATAAAAACACTTCCAAATTACTTTCCGCAGCAATAGTAACAATTTTACTATTTGCATCACAAAATTCTTCAGCACAGGATGCCGGTACAACCGGGGTTTCAAAAGTAGTACCAAATTTTTGGGGGCTTTCTGAAACAACTTTTTACATGTTTGTTATAGTATTATCAGTAGAAGTAATTGCCATTTTATTTCTGACTTTTTCAATTAGGAGAATATATTCAGAATTAATACCTAAAAAAGAATTAGCAGCAGCCAATTCATCTAAATTAAATGAGTGGTGGTCAAAACTTGATCAAAAGTTATTTACCCGGGCAATTCCGGTAGAAAAAGAGGCAGATGTATTACTCGACCATAATTATGATGGCATACAGGAATTGGATAATGCCTTGCCACCATGGTGGAAATACGGCTTTTATATAACCATTGTAATAGCTTTTATTTACCTGCTTAATTTTCATGTTTTTGGTTTTGGAAAAAATCCAGAGGAAGAATATGTAGCAGAAATGGGAAAAGCACAGATTGATAAAGAGAAATACGAATCAAGAAATAAGGATAAAATTGATGAAAAAAATGTTCCAATGGCCGACGCTGCAGGAATAAAAATGGGACAAGTGATGTTTGAAGCCAATTGTGTAGCATGCCATTTGAAAGGCGGTGGAAGCCAGAACCCGGTTAGTGTAGGACCAAATTTAACAGATGATTACTGGATTCACAAAGGATCTTTGAATGATATTTATTTAACTATTAAAAACGGATATCCTGATAAGGGGATGCAGTCTTGGAGTACAAAATTCAACGCAAAGGAGATAAGTCTGCTAGCCAGTTTTATTAAATCCATAAAGGGGACTAATCCTCCTAATGCAAAATTGCCACAGGGAGATATGTATGTGGAAAATGTAGCTGCAACGGTGATAGACTCTGCATTATCCGTAAAGTCTGACTCAGCTGCAAAAAAATTCTGACAGATAAATATCCCGGTCACTTCTGTTAAAAAGAACAGCAAATGATCAAAAAAATATGGCAAAAACTATTGAACCTGATGTAAAGGGGTCTTTCAGAGATTCTGTTGCTACCATCAATAATGAGGGTAAACGAAATTTTATTAATCCCAAAAAGCCCAAAGGGAAGTTCTATAATCTTCGTACAAAATTCAGTATTTTTTATTTACTCATTTTTTTTATACTTCCTTTTATTAAGGTACATGGCGAGCCTTTATTTATGCTGAATATTCTGGATAGAAAGTTCATCATTTTTGGAATGATATTCTGGCCACAGGATTTTTTTATATTTGGTATTGCCATGCTGTCCTTTGTTGTGTTTATAATATTATTTACCGTAGTTTTTGGACGCATATTTTGTGGTTGGGCTTGCCCTCAAACCATTTTTATGGAGATGGTTTTTCGTAAAATTGAATATTGGATAGATGGTGATTCTGCCAAACAAAGGCAATTAAAAGAAATGCCCTGGAATGCAGAGAAAACCAGGAAAAGAATTTTTAAGTTTATCGCTTTTTTTGTCATTTCTTTTATTATCGCAAATTTTTTTCTTGCTTATCTCATTAGTATGGATGAACTGTTGGGGTATTTGCAAAACCCTTCCGAACATATTGGAACGCTCATTTCTTTACTTATTTTTACTTCTGTATTTTTCTTTGTGTATTGGTGGTTTAGAGAGCAGGTTTGTATTGTAGTATGTCCTTATGGAAGGTTACAGGGTGTATT
>JAYUTC010000283.1:0-3675 GCA_043755395.1 Ferruginibacter sp. | reverse complement strand
AACTTTATTTTTTTACAGCAAAATATTTTGCTGTAAAAAAATAAAGTTTTTATTGGAGGGTTTAAAGTTGAAACAACTGCAAGTGTTGCTTAACCCTGTAAATTTAAACATTATGTTTGGTAGATAAAAGACCTTATTAAAAAAAACTCCATATTTAGGGAGTTTTTTACCATTCACTGCTGTAATTTATTTGTTTTGGGGGCCAACCGGCTTATAAAAACTTAAGGCTTCGTTCATATATTTTTCTAAGGCAATTATTCTTTTTTCATCTGCCGGATGGGTTGATAAAAATTCTGGTGGTTTTTGGGTACCGCTTTTTGCTGCCATTCGCTTCCAAAATGTAATTGCTTCTCTTGGATTGTAACCAGCCATAGCAGCAAAATTGAGACCCAAATGATCGGCCTCCAACTCTTGTTTACGGCTATTAGGTAATAAAACACCAACCTGTGCCCCAGGTGCAAAAACGTTATTAAATAAACTATTATACCTTGCATTTCCAGATGTAGCAATATTACCAACAATTTCCAATCCCTGTGCTATTGCGCCCTGGCTCATCCGCTCATTTCCATGGTTAGCAACCGCATGTGCAATTTCGTGCCCCAATACTACGCCTAAGGCAGCTTCGTTTTCAGTAATTGGTAATAAACCGGTATACACTACAACTTTACCACCGGGCATACACCAGGCATTTACTTCCTTGCTATTTACTAAATTAAATTCCCAATTATAACCTTCCAATACCTTACCAAGTCCCTTTTGAGTATAATAATTGGTAATGGCTTTTGATATTCTTGATCCAACCCTGCGTACCATTTCTGCATCCTTATTTACCGTTTCACTTAAAACCTGATT
The DNA here is from genome assembly GCA_043755395.1 of Ferruginibacter sp. Lineage (GTDB taxonomy): Bacteria > Bacteroidota > Bacteroidia > Chitinophagales > Chitinophagaceae > Ferruginibacter. The sequence goes on along the minus strand of JAYUTC010000283.1, from coordinate 2,823 downwards.
TTTAGATAAAAAGCTTTTATACTCTGTAAGTGCCATTTGCTGTAGGGAAGATTCAGAAAAAAGAGCAAACTGTTTACGATTGGTAATTGGGTTTTTATGGCAAGCCACCAATATGGTTACTGAAACTAATAAGAAAAATAATTTTTTCATTTTTATCGGGGTTTTAATGATAGTAAACAATTGGCGTACCAGTTTTTGGAAATAGAAAATCCAAAATATAATTTTTAGTTAAGATGCAATTATTAGTGAAATGGTTGTAAATAATAAAGTATAGTATCAAACCAGCTATGAGAGATTTGAAAAAAGAATTTATATTAACTCAAAGCCAAACATATTTAAACAAATTAAAGGTATGTGGGAAGTATTTTTCAAAAAAAATTAGCAATCGCCAATTGGTAATTCACCTATTAAGTATAATTGATTTGTATTAATCATTACGGCGACGTAATTTCCTCCTGTCCCGGTGTTTAAGAATGGGCACACGGCTTTCTACACCACGTAAAATGCGAATAATATTTTTTTGATGGGTAACAATAACTAATGTTGCTACCAAAAGAGCAAATATTCGGTACAATACTTCATGCTCATTCCAAATCCATAATACACAAATGGGTAAAAACAACGCAGCTAATATTGAACTTAAAGAAACATAGCGGGTAAGGTAAAGTACCAGCAAAAAAACACCTACGCAACTTATTGCAACAACGGGTTGTACGGCCAGCAACATACCAAACAATGTAGCCACTCCTTTTCCACCTTTAAAATTTGCATAAATGGGGAAAACATGACCTAATACTGCAGACAGGCCTAACCCAATCATAAAATTGGTACGTAGTAATTCGCTACTAAAATAATATGGAAGAAAGTTATAAAGTTCTACTGCAGCAATACCTTTTAAAATATCAAGTGCCATAACTATAGTACCGTATTTTGAACCTAAAACCCTGAAAGTATTGGTAGCACCCATATTACCACTGCCATAGTCCCGTATATCTATACCAAAATATTTTTTGCTAATAATTAATGCCGAAGGAATTGAACCAATTAAATAAGCTAATACAATAAGAAGTAATTCTTTCATCCTGGTCTTTGAGTTGAGTTAGACCCTGCAAAAATACTGAATTATTGCCTTAGAAAACACCTATTTAACAGGAATAAATAAACAAATTAATTTAAAAATTAATTTATTAAAGATTATGGCTTTACTGCTTTAATGCAAATCCAATCTTTTTGCTGTGTAATACTGGTAAAGATCAATTTATTATAAATTAATGATGCTCTTATTTTGTTTTCATCCGTAATTAAAAAACCACTTAAAAGAATTTCAGCACCATTTTTACACGCTGCTGCAATCTGGTACATATTTAATAGAATAACATTTAAATTGATATTAGCAAGAATGATATCGTACATATTTTCATCAGTAATAGTTTCGGCATTTTTAATAACAATATGTTCAACATGATTAGCAGCAATATTCTCTGTTGCATTTTCAATACTCCAGTCATCATTATCAATGGCAGTAATACCGGTGGCTCCCATTTTTTTAGCCAGTATTGCAAGTACACCTGTACCGGTACCAAAATCCAATACCATTTTATTTGTAAAGTTTAACCCACTCATTTGCTGTACCATTAAATTAGTAGTGGCATGATGGCCTGTACCAAAACTCATTTTTGGGGTAATAATAATTTCATATTGTACATTTTTTACAGATTGATGAAAGCCTGCTCTTATTGCAGCAAAATCGTTGATGATAACCGGCTCAAAACTATGCTCCCATTGTTCATTCCAGTTTTGCTGTTCAATTATAGTTGTAATGTAAAAGAGATTATTACTAGCTGCAATATCATCAACTGATCCTTTATTAAACCCTTCTTCTTTAATAAATGCTTTTAACTCATTATCGCTTTCTTCAAATCCTTCAAATCCAATATCTGCAAGCAGGGCAATTAATACCTCATTTTGTTCTGCAGTAATTACAGTGAATTTAATTTCGCAATATTTCAATGTATATTATTTAAATAAAAAAACCGCAGACAATCAAAATAAAGACTACCTGCGGTTATAAATTAATGTATTACTTATGCCTGTTGTTCGCCTTGCTGTGGCCTTGGCTGCATTTCTGGTTTTGGCATTAAAGCTTTACGGCTCAACTTAAACTTTCCGGTTTTTGAATCAACATCAAGCAGTTTTACCTTTACTTTATCACCTTCTTTAAAGATGCCTTCCATTGTTTCCAGGCGTTTCCAACTTACCTCACTTATATGCAATAACCCTTCTTTTTTAGGTAAAAATTCTACAAAAGCACCAAATTCTTTAATGCTTTTAACAGTTCCTTCGTAGGTATCCCCAACAACAGGTACAGCTACAAGTCCTTTTATCCATGCCAGTGCTTTATCAAGCCCTTCTTTTTTTGCAGAGAATATACTTACTTCACCAGCATTGTTTACTTCCTCAATATTAACAGTAGCACCTGTTTCTCTTTGTATTTCCTGAATTACTTTACCGCCGGGCCCAATAACCGCACCAATATATTCTTTATCAATAACAATTTTAACCATGCGAGGTGCATGTGGTTTTACATCCTCTCTATGAGCAGGAATACACGCGTACATTGCATCTAAAATATGCAGGCGACCGGCACGGGCCTGTGCCAATGACTGACGCATAATATCCATACTTAATCCATCCACTTTAATATCCATTTGCACACCACAAATACCATCACGGGTACCCGTTACTTTAAAATCCATATCACCTAAATGATCTTCATCACCCAATATATCGGTAAGTACTGCAAACTTATCATCTTTCTTAATT
>JAYUTC010000282.1:0-3689 GCA_043755395.1 Ferruginibacter sp. | reverse complement strand
AGAATAGCAAAAGCAGAAATGTCTAACGGAATGTGATAGATTTTAAAAGTTGCTTTTTTACCCGCTTCCGTTACAAATTTTAAATAATCATTCACATGTTCAAATACATCAATCATAAGTAACAGATCGTAATTATTATTGGTTTCTAAAAGGTTTGCCTGAAAAAAATGAATTCGCTCTTTTTCCCTATGCTTTGATTGTTTATATGCGTCTGGGGCTATTTCATAGCCAGAAAATTCTATAGATTTATCATCCAGCCGTTGATGCAATTGGTTAAGTATTTCACCTGCTCCACACCCTATTTCTACTACAGTTTTAGGTTGTAATCTATTGCGTTCTATAATCTTTAATATTTGAGTAGCTTTCCAGGAAGAGTCCTCTGTATGCCATGTTGGATTCGATTCTAAATAGCTACTATTTTCTGTACCGTAATCAATTGTTGTTATAGTTTTCATTTTAAATTTTCTTTTCGCTTGTTTATTTGATCAAGAACTAATTGTTTTTTTTATAAATAAATCCCATATTGAACGTGGCTTAATAAAGGTTAATATCAATAAACCATTCCCCAACATTTGCAATATTGCCGCTATAATTAAACTAATAAATCCATTATAGAAAAATAACCAACTGACGGTAATAGTACAAAATGAAATTACAGCAATTATCAAAAGCAATTTCCAGTCACTAAAGGGGGCACATTTTTCGGCAAAATAGATCATTGTTATACACATTACAAATTTTGAAACAATCCCCGCTATAATAATGCCATATATACCCATTGTGGAGATAAACAGAAAATCCAACAACAAATTTACACCAACTGATGAACTGTAAACATAAAGATAATAGGATGCTTTTTTTGTATAGGTGATTCTTAATCCAATAACACTTGCTAGCCCCAAAAATACATAACCACTACCCATAAGCGGTACCATCATAAGGGAATCTGCGAGTCCTTTATCTTTAATCATGAACTGCATATTGCTACCAACAAATACAAGCCCACTACCAACGAGTATGGTGGCAGCAAGGAAGATTTTATAAAAAAATTTTACCTGTTTATTGTTATTTTCCCTAAAAGCGTCAAAAATATAAGGTTGAAAGGCTGAATAAAGGGAAATGATACTAATATCAATTAGAGCACAAATTGTAGCAACCATGCTAAATTGTCCAAGTGAATACATATTGTCATGCACAAATCGTTCGAGAACCGTACGGTCTCCATAAATACCCATCCATCCGATAATAACTGCAGCGCCTATTTTTATGGAATACTTTAATTGTGGGTATATATCGGTTTTTAAGGGAATAGGCCTGAAAATATGACTTCGCAAGAAATAAAAAACAATCATCATAATCAATACTGTGGTAATAGCCTTTGCTTCCATGGCCCCAGTGAGGCCTCGGCCAAAAACAACAATGAATAAATATTGCAATATAAAAATAACTATAAACTGTATTATTGTTAGTATGGTAAATCTTAACAGTTGTTTCTGATATTTTAAATAATAAAAATAGGCTAACCCTGCATTTGAAAACAATCCCAAAAAAACCGCATAGAATATATTTGGATAAAAATCCACTTTTTGATGAAACATTAAATTTGAAAACCCATTTGCCCAAATACAAAAAATCAGCAGTATAACGAGGTTAGTATAAAAGGAAAAACTAATGACAGAACTGACAAAACGCTTAACCTCTTCTTCGGTTTTATAATTTTTATAGAAAGCTATAATGGAAGTGACGATATTAAGCCCACTGATGATTGATAAAAAGGCAGTTATATTATTTAAAATAGATAATAAACCAAAATTTTCTGTGCCGAAATATAGGGTGTAAACGGGCAACAATAAAAAATTAGCAAGTGGCTGCAAAATAGATAGAATTGAAAAAACTAAAGTTGCTTTAACCAGCTCTTTACGATTTGACATTCTTAATTACGTTGTATTATTTTATTGTGGCAATAATTCTACATCAAAAACAAATTTTTGCATATTACAAAACTGTTCCTTTGAAATAAGCTGCCCATTCCTATACACCAACATTTTATATGCTTCAATAGTATCCCAAATAGATGCAAGCATTTCCATTTTATTTGTATAAGAAAATGGATGTAATCCAAGAATAGCAATAGGCCTATCCTGTAAAAAAGTTTCTTTGGCCCCCCTAAGAACATTAAGTTCTACCCCTTCTGCATCTATCTTTAAAATATTTATTGTCAGGTCATTTCGCAGTCGAAAATAATCAATTGTTAATACATCAACATCGTATGAGCCTTCTCGCTTACTAGCTTCACCCCAATCTCCATCAACTAGACTATTGCTTTGAGATACATCTATATTATTTGAATAAAAAGTTGCTACTCCCTGGTTTTCCGCAACAGCTGCCTGTATAACTGTTACATTTTTTTCGCAATTATTTATCTGGATTGTTTTGCGCAGCACATCTACGGTAGATGGAGTTGGTTCAAAACTGTAGACTTTACCCTTGGTAAGTTTTGCAAAAAAAATAGAATATAAACCGATATGTGCGCCAATATCCAGTGTGGTGCCTCCCTGCTTTGCATGTTTTTTAAAAAACTCAAAACTTGATTGTTCATAATCAACAGGAAATGTGCGAAAATATTTGGTGGGCAGTTTTAATTTAAAATTATTAATCTTTACTGGCACTCCTTTACCCATAGTTACCAGATCCAACACTTTGTAGGCAATTTTTTTAAACGCACTATAAAAATATCCCATAAAGCGGCTAACTCTTTTTAATTAAAAAAAATAATATAATAAGGCTATATTATCCCTTATTATATTTTTGCAAATATACTTGGTTAAAATCTTTTAATTACCCTTTTTTTAATGGGAAAAAGCAGTAAAAATATTATTAATTATACATTGCTATACCACTGCCCTTATAAATACAGCATTTTAAATTGGAGTAAACATTTTACATTTATCATCCAATATTAAGCTACGCCAATTCTTTTTTTATTACCGCCGGTGCGCCGGCTACCATTACATTATCGGGTACATTTTTGGTAACCACACTACCCGCAGCCACTATTACATTATTACCAATATTTACTTTAGGAATTACTACTGCACCGGTACCTAATATACTAAACTGGCCAATATGGGTAAGCCCCGATAGGTGCACACCCGGGCTTAACTCGGCATAGCGGCCTATTATAACATCGTGGCCAATGGTACAATTAAGGTTTATCAATACTCCCTCATTAATAGCCACATCGCTGGTAATAACAGTACCCGTCATAATATTACAGCCTTCCTGTATAGTATTACCCAACTCCCCAATTCTTGCATAAGGAGAAATTATTTTTTCCAACTTCGCACCTGCCTGCGTTAATAATTTAGCCATATTATACCGTACAACCGGGTTGCCTACACCCAACACAAATCCATTTCCATGCTGCTTCATAAATTCTTTTACCTGTTCTTCGTTTACCAATACAGGATATTTATTAAATAAATGTTGCGGTAAATCAGTACTCACATTATCGAAAAAGGCAATTTGGCCAGCATAATTTAATTGCAAAAAAACCTCCATTACTTCTTTTGCAAAGCCTTTAGCTCCGGCTATTATCATAAATTATTTTATTTAATTATTTTGAACTCTTAAAATTATCCTGCATACCATATCCTGCTCTTCTTTACTTAAAGTAAAATACATGGGTA
>JAYUTC010000281.1:0-9244 GCA_043755395.1 Ferruginibacter sp. | reverse complement strand
ATTCTATTGGTAACATCAAAACTTACCAAAAGCTTATCTACACGTTTTGCAGTAGTAGAAATTTTTTCTTTTCCGCTTTTTCTGATATCAATAGGAGTAATTGAAATATTTGAAGCATTTAAAGTAGAGGCAACATCTACTTTCTTTTCAAGATTTTGCTTAACCTCGGTTGTTGCTGAAAGATCTTTAGTTAATTTTTCTTTTTCCTGAATCAATACATTTTTTTCACCTGTTAATGTTTGATTGTCTTGTGTAAGCTTTGCAACATCCTGTTCTAAAACAGAAATCTTATCATTTAATGATGTAATAAGCATTTTAGCCCTTGAAAGTTCTGCAGCAGTTGCATTTTTCTTATTTAAAATACTACGAATTTCTGTCTTGACTTTTGCAATTTCAGTATTTTTTTCGGCTAACTGACTGCTCAAACCTGTGTTTGCAGTTGTCATAGAATCAAGCCTGGCAAGTGATGCATCAAAGCTTACTTGAATTTCGCTCTTTTCATCTGTAACTTTTGCAATCTGTGTTTGCTGTTGTTGAATTGTTTCTGAAGCTTTGTTTTTATCATAAACCATGTAACCGACAAGGCCTAAAACACCGGCAGCTAAAACGCCAATTACAGCATTTTTATAATTATTATTCTTAACTGGCAATTGCGGTTGATTTTCCTGAGAAGGAGTTGGAAAGTTTGTAGTACTCATAAAAATAGATTTTTAAGATTTAGATTTTTTTGAAACGATTAAACCGTATCAGTTTTTAAAACATGATGCCATAGATTCCAAAACCGTGCCATTAATTTTTAAGGCGAATAATTTTACTTCAATTTCAAAATATTTTCTTGTTAATCTCATGTTTTTACAACGTGAGATGTTTAAAAAGTAAACTGTTAATTCTTTTTATATATCGGGATTAATATTGATTTAATAATTTTTTTAAGGGTAGATTTTTTACCAACTCCAGCAAAGTCTTATTTATTGGCTTTGTTTTGTAAGCAACCAATCACTTATTTAATTCGATTTGAGGTAGAATAAAAAGTTAACGTATGAAAAAATTAGCCTTATCATTTTTTACTTTTATTAGCTGTAGTCTTTTTGCACAGGATGACACTGCAGTTACAAAATTTATGGCTTCAAACGATAATAAACTGCCAATTGCAAAACCTGCAACAAAAATATTTTATTCTCAAAAATTGATTAATGCCAATACGGTAGAAGTATTACATAAAGGAATACTGGAGTTTAAAGTAGTTCATAATTTTGGCGACGTAGCAGGAACTAATGGAGGAATCGAGCATTTTTATGGATTGGACAATGCTTCCGATGTAAAAATTGCTTTTCAAGTGGGGCTTTCAGACAAACTAAACCTATTCGTATCCAGATCAAAAGGTGGAGGAAATTTATCTCAATTGTATGAAACGGGGATAAAGTACCAGATTTTAAAACAAATGGACGATGATCCTAAACAACTGTTTTCGCTTACTCTTTTTGCTAATGTAGTTGTAAGTGCAATGAAATCAGATACAAATAAAAGTAGCTACCAGCTTGGGATTAAAGAAAACCATTTTACTAATTTTTCCGACCGGTTAAGCCAGGTTTTTCAATTAATGATAGCTAGAAAATTTGGGACTATCAGTTTGCAGTTAAGTCCTACTTATGTACATACTAATTATGTAGTAACTAATGATCAAAAAGGAATATTTGCATTGGGAGGTGGTATTCGGCTCCCTTTAAGTAAAAAATTTATTTTGGTGGCTGATTATTTTCATCCCTTTCGGTCAAATAAATCCGAAGCTGCTTTGGCTGCACAATATGCCGGACTTTATGATGCTAATAGATATGATGCTTTTGGGATTGGTTTTGAAATTGTAACCCCGGGTCATTTGTTTCATTTAAACTTTACCAATACTACTAATATTTTAGAAAACAGGTTTATTCCAAGAACTTTTACTTCCTGGGGTAAAGGACAATATCGCTGGGGGTTTACTATTGCCAGAAACTTTGTTTTATTCAGGGATAAAAAGAAGTAATAAAATTTTGCAATTGAAGTGATTAATAAAAAGGGCTTCATATAACTATGAAACCCTTTTTATTTAATATGGGTACCACTATTTTTTTTGCTTATAAAAGGTTTTATTACTGCAGTAAATAACAGTCCGGCACTATTAAGCTTTACTTTTCCAGAACCAATGCCGCTTAATGGTATTTTTAAATAAGGTTCTGTCAGTAATGAAAGCCAGGTATTAAATTTATACTGGTAACCACCGGAAAGGGTAAGTACAGAAAAATAATGTTTATTTTCATTACTAACTGTTTTTGTATAATTATATATTTGCCCTGTTGGAGTTGCATACCGGAAATCATAAAATTCTTTTTTCATTAATAATGAGGAAATACCTAAACCGCCAAACCATCCCTGATTTTTTGTCTCTTTAAATTTGTAATAAACAGTAAGCGGTATTTCATACACTTTACAATCTGCATTTATTTTTGTCAGATAGGGATAACTATTCCCGCCAGGAAATTTATATTGATCAGGTAGTGCTGAATATACTTTTTTGGAAATAAACAGACCTGAACTTATTAAAAAATGCTTACCAACAGCATAGTTTAAACCTATGCCATAAATGGGCTTTATTTTACCAGAATTATTTAAGTTAATATAACTCATACCGGCACCTCCTGATAATGTAAGGGCTAATTTATCAATAAATTTATTGTTGATATTATTGTTTTTTGGTGAAGAAACATTTTGTTTTTTCACAACAACATTATTTTCAGATTCAGGTTTAGTAGTAATAATGGTATCGTTTTTTGCGCTAAACTCATTTTTATTTAATTCTATTGCTTCAGTAATTTGTTTTTTATCCAAATCATCTGGATTTTCTATATCAGTTGAAATAATCGGGTTATCCTCACTTATATTTTTTAAAGGTTCATTTTTTTGTATTATCGCATTATCCTCTGTAAAAGAACCGGTTGCTTTTTTTATCTTTACAGAAAAACGGCTTTTTTGATTTAATAACCTCCTTTTATTATCCGAAATTTGTTGCCTGTAAGTTTCAGTTTTTACATCTTTGGAACTTGATAAAACCGGCAAATTTATTTTTTGGGGTGATAAAATTTCAGTTGTAGTATTATTCACTGCTGCAGTCTCTGTATTGTTATTTGTTGTTTTTTCAGAAGTTGATGAAGTGGTATTAACCGGTTTTTTTTCATCAGTATTTTTTGCAATAGTTGTTACATTTTTCCTGTTGTTTTCCATACCAAAAAAGACAGTTCCGCCTAGGAATAAAATAACCAACAGAAAACCAATCAGTTTTTTATTGTCTTTTTTTTGTGGCAAATGCTTATCCAGCAATACCTCCATCTTTCCCCACGATGAATCATCATATGGAGGATGATGCTGGCTAGCGGCATCAAAAATGAGTTTATCTATTTCTTCATCAGGCATTTCTTGCTATTAATATCTTATTTTGATGGTACAATATATTTTGTAATTGTTTTCTTGCTTTTGAAAGATTTGATTTTGAGGTTCCGATTGAAATACCTAATTGCCCTGCTATTTCTTCATGACTAAACCCCTCCACTATAAAAAGATTAAGAACGGTACGGTACGCTGGAGTTAGATCCTGAATAAAGCGTATTATTTCATCATACGAAATCTTATTAAATGCTGTTTCAGATTCAACGGGCAAGTGCACTATTGCAGTTTCCAGTTCTATCACATCCTGATGTTTGTGATTTTTTCTGAAATGATCAATTGCTGTGTACACTATTATTTTTCTTAACCAACCTTTAAAAGAACTTACCACATCAGAATAGGCAGGCTTAAAATGATGTACTTCTTTAAAAACTTTAAGAAAGCCGTCGTTTAATATTTCTGAGGCATCCTCATTCCTGCTGGTGTATCGATCGCAAATTGACATAGCATACCCATAGAAAGAGTTATACAGTTTTTTTTGACTCTCTCTTTGGTTAAGGGCGCAGCCCCTTATTTGCATGTTTAATTCGTCGGCAGTTAACAAAAACTAATCTTTATAAGTTTTATTAATAATCGTAAAAAGAGGCAGTAAGGTTGCCACACCTAAAAGATACCTTTTTATTGAGTATTAAGCAACTATTTTAAAAGAAAAATTCATTTTATTAAGTTTTAAATACCAGCCTGTTCTTTTTGGAATTTTTTGTTTTTTTTAATTATATAATTTAGTGAGTACTTTTTATAGTATTTACCTGTAATGCTTACCTGTAAACATCCCTAGTACAATTACGGGAATTAATATACTAAAAAATTAAATTTAGTTTAGTTCATTTATTTGCACAATAAATTCATTGTTTTAAACGATTTATACAGGTGATTTAAAATACCGTATCCAACTGAAAACCCAATAAGAATGAGATTAATCCGTAATACATTGGCTTTATTGCCAATGCTGCTGCTGATGGCAAATACTTCCTCTTCTCTTACCGGAAATAAAATACATTTAAAGCAGTTAAATGTTACAGCAGATAACGTACCTGTTGATTTTTATTCCGATTGGAATTTAATGGAAACAGGGTTATCACAAGAAGCTTTTAGTGATGCATTAAAAGGGTATAAATTTTTGCAGAAAAAAAATTTATTAAATAACACAAATGTTCTTACCATAGTTGATTACAGTAAACCTTCTTCTAAAAAAAGATTATATGTTTTGGATATGACTAATGGAATAATATTATTTAATTCACTGGTGGCGCATGGAAGAAATTCGGGATTTGATTATGCTACAGATTTTTCAAACAAAGAAGCGTCTCATAAAACAAGCTTAGGTTTTTTTATAACACTTAATACTTACAATGGTGGTAATGGTTATTCTTTAAAATTAAAAGGATGCGAAAAAGGAATAAATGATAATGCACTGGAAAGAGCAATTGTAATACATGGGGCAGATTATGCTGATGAAAGATTTTTACAAAATAATGGTTTTTTAGGCAGAAGCTATGGCTGCCCTGCTATTCCGGAGAAAATAAATAAAAAAATAATTGATGTAATAAAAAATGGAAGTTGTGTGTTTTTGTATCACCCTACAAAAAAATATAGCAACGTTTCAAAGATACTCAACAGTTAGACTTTTTTCAATCTACAGTTTAAAGTTTTTATTGTTAGGCACAACAGGAGAAAGATACCCTGCCATTTGGTGGGGCTTCTTTTTTATAAAATAAAAACTGCAGCAGCTAACTGGCAAAGAAGGCCTAAAAACAAGCCATAGTATATTTCTTTTGTTGAATGATCACTTATTATTAAACGGGATGTACATACCAATCCGGTAACTAGTATTGCTATACACAATGGCCATGTCATTAGCATTGTATTAAACACCATTATAATTAAAAACAAACCAATTAAGCCGCCCATACCCATTGCATGCAGGCTTATTTTTACATAAATATTTGCAATTAAACCGGCAGAGGAAGTTAAAAAAATACCCAGCATAAATGATGTAATAATTGGGTTAAGGCCATCAGGATAATTTTTACAAACCTGGAACATCCAGAAAAAAAATATACCGCTAATTATATAAGGAATAATTCTGTCTTTTGATGTTTTTAAAAAAAATGAATCTATAAACCCAAGTGCTTTAAGTAATAAAACGGAAAGAACAGGGTAAAAAATGGTTAATTGTACAACAGTGAGTGGTAACCAGAATTTTGTTTGATTATCAATTCCACTGAAATAGGAGGGATGGATATACATCAAAAAAAGAGTAACATATAACGGGATAAACAAGGGGTGGAAAATATAAGAGAAAAAATGGGCCAATAGTTTAATAAAAAATGGGAACTTATTACTGGTTAAATCTTCCTTATTAACCAGCTCCCCGTTTCTTACTTTTAATTGCTTACTCATAATTCTTTTCTTAAACGGGCAACCGGGATATTAAGTTGTTCCCTGTATTTAGCTACCGTTCGTCGTGCAATATTATACCCTTTTTCCTGTAATAATTCAGTAAGCCGTTCATCACTTAGGGGGTGTTTTTTACTTTCTTCCTCTATCAAATCACTTAATATTTTCTTTACTTCCCTTGTGCTTACCTCTTCGCCACTGTCAGTTTGTAAACTTTCGCTAAAGAAAAATTTAAGACGGTAGGTACCAAATTCTGTTTGTACAAATTTGCTGTTGGCCACACGGCTTACAGTGGATATATCAAGGCTGGTAGCTTCTGCAATATATTTTAAAATCATGGGCCGCAGTTCTGTTTCATCACCGGTTATAAAAAAATCATGCTGGTAATTCATAATAGCTTCCATTGTATTCAGCAGGGTATTTTGCCTTTGTTTGATAGCATCAATAAACCATTTGGCCGCATCAATTTTTTGCTTGATAAAAAATACTGCTTCTTTTTGCCTTTTATCTTTTTTACTACCACGTTCGTAGTCTTTCAGCATATCGCGGTACCCTTCACTTATTCTAAGGTCGGGTGCATTTTTGCTGTTAAGAGTTAACTCTAATTTACCAGCGTTGTTATAAATAAAAAAATCGGGTACCACATAACTTTCTCCCTTGTTGGTTTCGCCAATATTGCCTGCAGGTTTAGGATTTAGTTTAATAATCTGCTTAATAATTTCTTTAAGTTGTTCATCATTAAGACCCAGCCCCCGCTGAATTTTTTCGTAATGTTTTTTCGTAAACTCATCAAAGTATTTTTCCAATACCTTCATCGCTATCTCCACATGTTTACCATTATCTAATTTCCTTTCTAATTGCAGTAATAAACATTCCTGAAGGTTTCGGGCACAAATTCCCGGTGGGTCAAACTGTTGTATTTGCAATACCAGATATCCTATTTCTTCTTCAGTTGTAATAATATTTTGCCTAAAGGCCAAATCATCAACAATAGAAGAAATTTCTCTGCGTAAATAACCATCATCATCAAGGTTTCCAACAATTTGTTGAGCAATTTGTTGTTGTTTTTCGGTTAAATTAAGCTGGCCAATTTGCTCCAACATCAATTCATTGAACCCCGTTTCTACTTTATGAGGTATTACTTTGCCCTCATCCACTTCAGGATAATTTTCATCTCTTAATTTATAATCGCCCACTTCATCATCGCCCTCATTTACATATTCACTAATATCTAAATTATCATAATCATCCTCACCACCATCGGCATCAAAATCATCCTCATCATCCTTAAACTCATCATTAGCTTCATCATATTCATCTTTATGATCTTCTTCTGTTTGTTCCAACGCAGGATTTTCCTCCATTTCTTCTTTAATCCTTTCCTCTAAAATAGCAGTAGGCACCTGCAACAATTTCATTAATTGAATTTGCTGAGGAGATAATTTTTGTAATTGCTTTTGATATAATCCCTGACTTAAAGCCATATACTTACCCCCTAAAAGGGGAATAATTGTGTTTTGTTTTATTTTGTTACCAGCATTAATTATTCTTTTAACTTCTCTTATTTCTCATATTTGTACCACATTGTATTACTGAACTAATCATAAAATTTTTATTTTTAATATCTATTAAAAACTTTTTTCTCATTTAAAGTGTAAATTTACTTACAAACCAGCCAGTATAATGAACGAAAAAGCTAAATTTTTATTTTTCTGCATGATTTTTGTGGGGGAAGCCGTTTTTGCACAAAAAAAAGCACAAAAATTGGCTTTATCTTATGATTTTAATGAAACAAAACTGACTTTTTTTAATGCCTGCAAATTAACTGAAGGTGGTTTTGAAGATGAACTAATTTCAAAAAAACACTTTCAAAATTCAGTTGTTTTTAACCCCAAAGGGGCATTAAATTTAATTTCTTATTCTTTAATCACCCCAAACTATTACACACAAAATTTTGGTTTTTTTTGCAAAAAAGAGTTGCAAATAGAGAAAGCAATAAAAATTCCCTTTAAGTTTAGATTAGGAAGTTTACAACAATGTGATTGGATGGAAGGAAAACCAAATGCAGGAATGAGGTAAAAGTGATTAAGCTTTTACTGTATGGTCACTCAATACCTTTTTAATCACAGCAACAATCTTTTCCCCTTTCTCTTTTATCTGTTCTTCTGTCCATACCAAACTTATAGCAGTAGAAATACAACGGCTCATCACCGCATCGCTGGCGCTAAAATCTTTATTGGCATGGTGCATAATTTTTTCTTTATGCTCAGGGCTCAGGGCATTAAGTGTAGTAGAATTTTTAAGATGGTCCCACTTACGGATGTAATGCCAGTTATTATCGAACCAGTAAAAATTACCGGCTAAAATATTTTGTGCTTTTAATTCTGCCACAACAGCTTTAGTAATTTCTGTATTTGGTAAAAACCAGCTTATAAAAGAACAGCTATCGCCCTCAGGATCTGGAATTTTTCTAAAACTTATTTCCGGTACAGTTGCTAAAATATTTTTTAATGCTGTATTATTTTTTTTCTGCAGGGTTAAAAATTCATTCAATCTTTTTATTTGCGCTAAACCAACAGCAGCATGCAATTCACTTATCCTGTAGTTATATCCAATAAAAGGATGCTGGTCTGCGCCTCTGTCAACTCCGGTATGATCGTGTCCATGATCGCTGTAACCATCACTGTTATCAAAAACATCTGCCCTGTTCGTCATTATCACGCCTCCTTCGGCGCAGGTAATGGTTTTTACAAAATCAAAACTAAAGGTTCCGGCATCGCCAATAGTACCCAACATTTTTCCTTTGTAACTTCCGCCAATAGCCTGGCAGGCATCTTCAAGTAATATCAATTGATGTGCTGTGCAAATTGCCTGTAACGCATCCATATCAGCCATACTGCCGCACATATGTACCGGCATTATACATTTTGTTTTGCTGGTTATGGCAGCTTTCACTGCAGCTGGATTCAATGTAAGTGTATCATCCACATCTACCAGTACAGGCACAGCGCCCACACTTATAACAGCTTCAAAACTGGCTACAAAAGTAAAAGCAGGCATTATCACTTCATCGCCATAACCAATACCTAAAGCACTTAATGCTGTTGTTAATGCAGCTGTGCCACTACTTACCAATTGTGCATATTTACTTCCAAAAGTTTTGCAAACGGCTTCTTCCAGTTCTTTTGCTTTCCAAACTCCTTCGCGTGGTCCATCAAAACCATAACGCATTAAAATTCCTGTTTCAAGTACATCATTAACGTGTTTGCGTTCAGCATCGCTCCATAATTCAAAACCAGGCATAAAACAATTGTTTACTTGTTTGTTAATTAATGTAAAGGTAGAATCAATTATTTAATTTCAGGTG